>JAHEZG010000002.1:28658-34704 GCA_023251195.1 Chitinophagaceae bacterium
TTTGTTTATTTTCTGCAACTCATCATAACACTAAAAAATAATTAGCGACAAATCCCTTGCCTCTCGCTCTCGTCACTTGAAAAAATTCAAAGCAACAAATCCCTCTCCCTCGTCCCTCTCCCTCGTCCCTTTATAAAAAGTGTGAATGATGCAACTTATTAAAAGAGTTATATAACACAGCAGTGTATCAGCACACTCACCTTTGCATCGTGCTTCAAAAGAAACGAACACAATAATCAATCAGAAAATAAAAGATAAATAAAATGAATACGCACGAACAAAAACTAAACTGGAGTGAATTAAAATCTCAACTCAAAAAAAAGTTTGCGGCACTCACCGATGACGATATGCAGTATACTGACGCCAAGCGCGAAGAGATGCTCGGAAATATTCAAATCAAATTAGGAAAGACAAAAGAAGAGTGGCAGGCAATAATTGCTGCACTCTGAATTTTTTAATTAATAATATTTCATTCAATCAAACATGACTAAAACCCAATAAAATGAATTTCAAAAAAACCATCGTCACACTTTTTGTTTCTGCTTTTATAACAGCAACAATTTTCAGTGCATGCGACTCGGCACAAAAAAATGTAGATGACGCAGAGAAAAATTTAACTGAAGCCCAACAGGATTTAGTAAAAGCAAAACAAGATTCGGCACAGGCGCGTCAGGATTCAATTGCTGCCATGGAATCTTACAAAGTAAAAGCAACAGAAAAAATTACAGCTAATGAAAACCGCATTGCTGAATTAAAAGCAAGCACCGTAAAGCAGAACAAAGCATTACAGGATAAAAACAATGCAAAAATTGCATCACTTGAACAAAAGAATAACAATTTGAAAAAAGAAGTAGCAGAATACAATCAATCCAGTCAGGAAAGTTGGGCAGCATTTAAAATTCGTTTCGAGCACGAGATGGATGAATTAGGTGAGTCGTTAAATAATCTGATGACCGATAAAAAATAAATTCTTCAGCCGTTAAAATCAAACAGATGAAAATCATTCAGCAATTAGGCACATCGAGTGCAAAACTACAATCCGGATTTACCGATGTATTGCGAATTGCACTCGGTTTAATTCTGTTTGTAAAAGGATATCAATTAATCTTTAACCTCTCAACAATTGTTCAATCCATACAACATGATTTGGGTTTTACAAGTGTATTATTTGCTGAGATCCTTATTGCCTTGCATTTATTCTTAGGAATTTTTATTGTGATTGGTTTAGCCACCCGGCTTGCTTGTTTAATAATGATTCCGATTCTATCTGTTGCAATCTTATTTGTGAATTCAAACATTACTGTAAATGGAGTTGGCGAATTAATACTGTCCATTGTCACACTTTTTCTGTTGCTGTTTTTTCTATTGGTAGGAAACGGAAACTTCTCAGTTTACCAATACATGATTAACAGTAAACGCTCGCGCAATACTGATGAATCCAAGGTAGAATTCAAATCAAACTGAATAAATAAAATCAACTATGAAAAATTTCAAAATAAAATTTATCACTTCAACAGTTGCATTGTGCTTTTGTCTGTTACTGATTTCAACTCCTGAAAAAACTATCGCACAACCTGGAGTTTCCATTTCATTCCAGGTTTTTTATGATGACCTGTCGCCGTATGGTTTATGGATAAACGATGACCAATACGGATATATGTGGCAACCCGCAATGGGCAGCGATTTTCAACCTTACAACACCGGAGGTTACTGGGCGCAAACGCCTTATGGAAGCACATGGGTTTCCGAATACTCATGGGGTTGGGCACCTTTTCACTATGGAAGATGGGTATATGATCCGTTTTATGGTTGGCTCTGGATTCCGGGAAATGAATGGGGACCAGCATGGGTTAACTGGCGACACGGCGGTGGTTATTATGGATGGACTCCGCTTGGTCCGGGTTATGGATACAATAATTATTACAGTTACAATTCTCCTTACAATCAATGGTACTTTGTAGAGCAGGGTTATGTAATGAATTCGGGATGGCACGACCATTACTACGGTCATCACGATCAAAATTTTTTCAACAACACAACTGTGATTCAAAACACCACGGTGTATAACAACAACACTTACATCATTGGTCCTCGTGCAAGTGAAATAGAAAAGCAAACAAAAATGAAAGTACCCATTTATAAAATGGAGAATAATGCGAAGCCCGGAAAAACTGTAGTGCAGAATGGATCGGTTTCAATATATCATCCAACAGTTACTGCTCAGGATAAAGTTACAGGCAACAAACCTGCTCCGCAAAAATTTGATCATGCAAAGCAACCAATTACTGCTCCGAAACAAAACGGAAACAGTGATAACAAAGTTGCTCCGAATAAAACTGCACCCAATCAGAATGTAAAACCAGTTCCGAAGCAAACTGCACCGAATCAAAATTCACCGAAGCAGACTGTACCAAAACAAACTTCGCCTAAGCAAACTACACCAAAGCAGAATGTAAATCCTTCGCCGAAACAAACGGCACCAAAGCAGTCACCGCCAAAGCAAGTGGCTCCTAAACAGAATCAACCGAAGCAAACTGCACCGCAGCAAAATTCTCCAAAACAGAATCCACAAAAACAAAATCAGCCAAAGCAAAACGCGCCACAGCAAAATCAGCCGAAACAAAGTCCGCCGCAGCAAAATGCTCCTCAGCAGAATGCTCCACAGCAGAATGCACCGCCGCAAACAACTCCGCAACAGAATGCTCCGCAACAACACATAAATAAAAATCCACAACAAAAAAATCAACCACCAAAAACACAGAACAATAATTCAACACCGAATAAAAAGAATAAACCAAAATAGGGGGTTTAAATTTTTTGGTTTAGAAAAAGCGCCTCGTAATCCGGAGGCGCTTTTGTTTTATGGAAATCAGATAAAAATTATTTAAGCAAATGGATTAAAAATTTATTTGCAAAAATTTACTTTAATAATTCAACATTAAATTTTTTCCATCACATGGAATTTTTTTCCATCACATGGAAATATTTTTTCACAATAAATTTTTGAAGAAAATAAAACATGCAATTCCACTTCGAATTCGACGATATAGAGGTTTTGCCGGCAATGGCACAGCATTGCATATGAACCACACGAAAAATCAAAACTCACAAACTAAAAAATCACAACCATGAAAAATCAAATCAAGCAACATCCCATTTCTGAAGGTGGATACACCGGTCCGGAAATTACTGAAGTTACCAAGGTGACTAAAGTGAAAAAGAGAAATACCATGAGCATTGTGTTGCTCATTACAACATTCCTGTTTTTAGGTACAAGTGTTTACTTGTTATCTGATAACATTCAAAGAGGAAAAGTTGCTGACAACTTAACAACTAAAGTAATTGAATCAGAAGGCCGTTACACCGACCTGGATTCAAAGTACACTGCAACACTTGCCGAATTAGAATCTTACAAAGGCCGCAACGCTGAATTGGATAGCATGTTAACCGTGCAGGAAAACTATGTGATTGGATTAAAGGCAAGTTTGAACAAGGAAAGGAAAAACCATCAGATCAGTGATGCTGATTACAAAAAACATTTAGCCGAATTAGATGCTGTGGTAATTGACCTGAATGCAAAACTGGAAGTTGCACAAAAACAAAATGTAGTACTAACCACCCAGCGCGATTCAATGGGTGTCGACATCGGAATGAAACAAACTGCAATCACTGATTTGCAAACTGCCAACACCGGACTTACTAAAAAAGTAACCATTGCTTCATTACTGATTCCGGCAAATGTTGAATTGGTTGGAAGCAGATTTAAAACAAGTGGTAAAGAACTGGTGACTTACAAAGCTGAAAAGTCAGAACAAATCAGATTGTGTTTCAATGTTCCGGTAAACACCAATGCTGAACCCGGAAGTAAAGTTTTTATGATTCGCATACTTAGTCCGAACGGAACAGTGCTTGCGGTTCCGGAACAAGGTTCAGGTGTTTTCACCACTGTGAAAAATGAAGAATTGCCTTTCACCACTTCTGCAACTGTTGATTATAAGAATGATGAAAAAGCAGTGTGTGTGCATTGGACTCAGAAAACTCCTTACACCACAGGAAATTACAAAGCTGAAATTTATCAGGATGGATACCTGGTTGGAAAATCAAACTTTGAAATGAAATAAAAAAATGTTCGTTGCTGAATCATCAGATGAAATCCCGGGTGAAAAAGCAAATTAAATTTTACCCGGATTTTATAACTCCTCCGATGATTCGTCACCGGAGGAGTTTTTTAGCTTAACCTTTCTTGTTGATTTTTAAATTCGAATTATATGAAAAACATAAAATCAAAATTCATCATCTTCTGTTTTATTCTTTTGGCGGGCATTCAGTATTCAAATGCACAAAGTTCAACCACTGATCAAATAGGTTTGCGTTTAGGAGGATTTTCAGGAATTGATTTCAGACATATTACGGCGAGCAATTTCGGAGTAGCAATCAATGTAATGGGAAATATGCCTCACAACTGGACTTTGTTTTCAGTTCTTGCAGAAAAACATTTTCCTCTGGGTCAACAGTTTGTTCTTTATGCAGGAGCAGGTGGATACTTTTCCTATGCTTTTGATTACAAAGAAAAAACACACTTATTAACTGTAAATTCACAATTGGGTTTGGAAGGAATTGTTGGAGTGGATTACTATATTATTAATACACCTTTTAATATTGGATTAGATATTCGTCCGCGTTTTTACTATCTTGTATTTCCATATCCTTGGGATGCAGGAATTGCTTTCAGATACATTTTCTAACTTGATTTAAACTGATGAAAATGGGAGAAATAAAAATTCAACAAAAAAATAAAACACAAATAAAAGTGTTGCTTGGATTTGGTGTTGCCATTGTGATTGTATCCATCGCAGCAATATTAAATTTCTCCAGTTTGAATAAACTGACAGGTACACTCAATACTGTTTCGCGTCCTGATGAAAAATTAATCTGCACCAGACAGTTGCAAAATTTTCTCTCCGATGTGGAAGACAATATGCGTGCTTACACTTTAATGCATGAAGAAAAATACCTGGCTTCATTCAATTCAGTTTTCGATTCCATTCATTACAATGTTGCGCGGTTAAAAATTCTGACCAACGATAATGATACTCAGTTTGCCTTGGCAGATACAATCTCCTACTTGATTGCAGCTCGCCAGGGAGTGCTAAGTAGTTTTATTGAAAAGAGAAAAGATGGTTTTCAAAATAAACTGGAATACAGTGCTGCATATTTTGAAATGAGTGAATACAATTCATTGCAATCAGCTATTGCTATTGATAGTGTTCAGAAACACAAATCGCAAACTATTGTGGAAGAAAAAAAATCCCCAACAGAAAAAAATCATGGAATAGTTGGGTGGATAAAAGGATTGTTTAAATCAGGTAATGGAAAAACAAATTCAGATTCTCTGACAATAAGCCATAACACAAATATTTCTTCTGTTCAAAAACCAAATCAAAAAAACAAGAAGAATTTAAGTGTGCTGGATGTGAATGTGATTCTGCAACAACAACAGGAGATATTAAAAAAACAATTGCAAGTCTGGAGTCTCGATGAATTGATACTGTTACAGGAAGATAAAAACCTGATGGATAAAATTCACACAGCCATTCGCCAATTGGAAGAAAGTGAAATTGCCATTGTGAGAAAGCAGGTTGTGGAAGCGAATAAAGGAGCAGATAAAGCGAGCAACATCATTTCTTTGATTGGAATTTTTGCAATCATCACCACTTTAGTATTCATCTATTTAATTCTGACCGACATCACCAAGAGCACTCAACTCAGTTTGAAATTGGAAGAGCAGCGAAAGAAAGCAGAAGAGCTTGCAGCAGTGAAAGAAAAATTCCTCGCCAACATGAGTCACGAAATTCGCACACCCCTGAATGCAGTTATCGGATTCACTGAGCAATTAGCAAAGGAGAATTCAACTCCAAAACAGGAACGATTTATTCAGGCAATCAGTCATTCTTCCAATCATCTTTTATCCATCATCAATCAGATTCTTGACTTCTCCCGAATTGAATCAGGAAAAATGCAGCACAGTCCTGTTTCATTTTCAATA
>JAHEZG010000455.1 GCA_023251195.1 Chitinophagaceae bacterium
CCACAACGATTTGTTTGACTGTTTTATTTCAGGTTTAACACGGAGACACGGAGTTCACAGAGAAATTCATTTTGTGCTCCGTGCTTCAGTGGTGAATTTTTTTTATTGCTTCTGAGAATTTAATACTTAAGCATTGAGATCATGGAGAAATACATTTCGATCTCTGTGAACTCCGTGTCTCCGTGTTTTTTTATTTTTATTTGCCTCATGCATCCGAGACAAATTCGAATTCAGGATTACAATTATGAACTGCCGACGGAATTAATTGCGCAGTATCCATTGCCGCAGCGGGATGAAGCGAGAGTGATTGTTTATCGTGATGGTGCAATCACTGAAAAAGTTTTTTCGCAGGTTGCAGAAATAATTCCTTCAGAATCTTTGCTCGTGTTCAATGATACGAAAGTGATTCGGGCGCGATTGTTTTTTAAATCGGGTTCGGGTGCAACCATTGAAATATTTTGTCTGGAACCTGTTACACCTCTCACTGATTTGCGGTTGGCGGTTTTTGCGCACGAGCCAACGGTTTGGCGCTGCATGGTGGGTAATGCAAAAAGATGGAAAGGTGATTCGCTTGAAAAGTTTTTTTCAATTGATAATTCTATTTCGAACCTGCGTGCATCGTTAGTTGAAAAAGAAGGAGAAACTTTCCTGATAAAATTTGAGTGGGATAATTATGATTTCAGTTTCGCTTCGGTGATTGAAGCTGCGGGTTTGATTCCACTGCCGCCCTACATGCGAAGAGAAGCGGAACAAAAAGATGCTGATTCATACCAAACTATTTTCGGACAACAAGATGGTTCAGTAGCAGCGCCCACAGCGGGATTGCATTTTACTGAAGCAGTTTTTGATTCATTGAAGAAAAATAAAATTGAAACTGCCTTTCTTACACTGCATGTTGGTGCGGGAACTTTTCGTCCGGTGAAAACCGAAACACTCGAAGGGCATCAGATGCATGGCGAGCGCATTTATGTGAATCGCATTTTCATTGATAAATTATTGAAACATATTTCAACAGGGAAACCGGTTGCTGCGGTTGGCACCACCTCACTTCGCACATTAGAAAGTTTGTACTGGCTCGGAGTAAAATATTCGATCGGCGATAAATCATTTGAACTGAATCAGTGGGAAGTATATGAATCACCTTTGGCGGAAACTTCGATGACTGTTACAGATGCATTGCAATCGCTGCTGAAATATTTGGATGAAGAGCAGTTGAATGAATTAAGTTGTGTCACACATTTATTGTGCGCGCCGGGTTATCAGTTCAGAACAACTGATATTCTTTTCACCAATTTTCATTTGCCACAAAGCACTTTGCTGTTATTGGTTTCTGCTTTTGTAGGTGACGACTGGAAAAAGATTTATGATTATGCAAAAGCAAATCGCTTCCGGTTTTTATCGTATGGCGATACTTCGGTTTTGTTTCGGAAATAAAAACCGAAAGTTTCAACTCAGTTTTCTCACTTCGGTTTTCAACAATTCTTTTATTGAATTCCAATCCGCCGGAATCAGCATGTTCGGTTCAATATCTATTTCTGCATCTTCAAAATAAATTAAACTCATCAGCACCTGCATCCGGTTTAGCTCAGGATACTTTGCGTGCATGAATTCAAGCATTTCGCTCAATGAAAAATGCTGAAGTAAAAAATAAATATCCACGAAATCTTTTTTCGAACCGCGTGAAGCAACTGCTGAAAGTTTCATGGCGGCAATGTCTTGCATCGAATAAAGTTTGATACCATCAATCAACTGAACAGGTTTGCAGAGTGAATAATGATGCGTGATAAATTCGGTGCGCGCATCGTTGACAACAATGTTCAATGAATTTTTATACTGATGCAGAATGTGAATGGAAGAAAACCTTTCTCTCAGTTTCTGCAACAATATTTCTTCTTCGAAACCTGAGGCAGAAAAAAAATCGAGGTCAACTGAAATGCGGTGACCGATTTGCAATGCGAGCGAAGTGCCTCCTGCTAAAGCAAAATCATTAAATTCTCCGAGCGAAGAAATTGATTTCAGTAATTCCAGAGTTCGCGGATAGATGGATGAGTAGTGTAACATCTGAATTCGTTAACGGGAACATTGTACAATGTGCTGCAAAAATTTAAAACCCTTTTGCTCAGGTAGCGGCTCTGCATCACTTCCTGCTTTATTATTTCTGTTCCGTAAAATTTTTTTATTTCCTGCCAGTCCGATAAATCGCCATAGTGAAGCACACGCTCAATAATTACCC
>JAHEZG010000003.1 GCA_023251195.1 Chitinophagaceae bacterium
TTATTGTGGATGATACACCTGAAGCAATTGTGATTTCAGGTTTCGATCCTGTACGCCGCGAAATTGCGCGCCTCTCGCTGCAACGATTAGTGGCAGATGGTCGCATTCACCCGGCCCGCATTGAAGAGGTGGTCGAAAAAACCAAGAAGCAACTCGAAGACCAGATAATGGAAATCGGTGAGCGCACCATTATTGAGTTGGGCATTAACGGCATGCACCGCGAACTCATTCGCATGGTAGGTCGCATGCGCTTCCGCTCTTCGTACGGACAAAATCTGTTACAGCACTCCAAAGAAACCGCCAACCTCTGCGCCATCATGGCTTCCGAGTTGGGCATTAATCCGAAGATGGCGAAGCGCGCCGGACTGTTACACGACATCGGAAAAGTGCCGGATAAAGAAACTGAATTGAGTCACGCATTGCTCGGAGCAAAAATTGCCGAAGAGTATGGCGAGTCGCCCGCCATTGTCAATGCCATTGGTGCTCACCACGACGAAATGGAAATGCAGTATGTCATCTCGCCCATCATTCAGGCATGCGATGCCATCTCAGGAGCCCGCCCCGGTGCGCGCCGCGAAATGATGGAGAGTTATCTCAAGCGTTTGAAAGATCTCGAAGCATTAGCCATGAGTTATGAAGGCGTGGAAAAAGCGTACGCCATACAAGCCGGAAGAGAATTGCGCGTGATAGTTGAAGCCGATAAAATTCAGGATAAGCAAGCCGAAGAATTATCATTCACCATGGCGCAGAAAATTGAAAAAGAAATGACTTACCCCGGACAAATAAAAGTGACAGTCATCCGCGAGAAGCGTGCGGTGAATTTTGCGCGGTAAGTTTTCAGAAAATATTTTTTAAGAAAAGAGCGACTCAATTTTTTTGAGTCGCTCTTTTATATTTTGAAGCAATTCAAAGTATTTAATTTTTTAAGTCAGACAATAGAAAAGTCATAAAAGAACAATCAGATTATTTCATTTATCAAACCAATTTTTGGACTGTTTTTCTACATATTAGTTCATTTGAAAAGCGGGCAGTCATATTCATTATTAATTTCTTCCTGTAATAAAGTTGGCAAATCTTCCCTTTGGAAAATTATTTTTGCTCCATGAGCCTATCAGAAAAATACGAAGCGGTTATCGGGTTAGAAGTGCATGTGCAATTACTGACGAAGAGCAAGGCATTTTCGAGCGACGCGAATGAATATGGCGCCGCGCCCAACACACAACTGAGTGTAATTACTCTCGGGCATCCGGGCACATTGCCGCGATTTAACCGGAAAGCTTTGGAGTATGCGGTGAAGATTGGACTGGCAACGAACTGTAACATCCGCCGCGAAAATCAGTGGGCGCGCAAAAATTATTTCTATCCCGATTTACCGAAGGGGTACCAGATTACACAGCATACCACTCCTCTTTGTACCGATGGATTTTTAATGCTGAAAATGGAGGGCTACGAAAAGAAAATCGGCATCACGCGCATACACATGGAGGAAGATGCAGGAAAAAGTATGCACGACCAGGACCCGTATTTCACTCTAATTGATTTGAACCGCGCCGGAATTCCGTTGATAGAAATTGTGAGCGAACCTGATTTGCGCACGGCTGACGAAGCTTATACTTATGTAAGTGAAATCAGAAAAATTGTTCGCTACTTGGATATATGCGATGGAAATATGGAAGAGGGTAGCATGCGTTGTGATGCGAATGTTTCGGTGCGATTGAAAGGCGCTACAGAATTCGGACAGAAAGTGGAAGTGAAAAACATGAACTCGATTCGCAATGTGAAACGCGCCATTGAACATGAAATTATCAGGCAGATTGATATAATAGAAAAAGGTGAGCGAGTTGATATGGATACCAGAAGTTTTGATGCGCTGAAAGGCACAACCACTTCTATGCGCTCGAAAGAAGCCGCGAATGATTATCGTTATTTTCCTGAACCTGATTTGCCACCCATTATTGTTTCGGAAGAATATATACAGAAAGTAAAATCAGCAATGCCATCATTACCCGAACAATTGAAACAACAATTTATTTCACTGGGATTATCGGAATACGATGCATCGGTTTTAACTGAAGAAAAAGAAACAGCAAATTATTTTATAGCTGTTTGCCAAGAAACAAAAAATGCGAAAGCTGCAGTGAATTGGGTAATGGGTCCGGTGAAATCTTTTTGCAATGAGCAGGCAATTTCTATTTCTGATTTCTCCATTCCTGCAAAAACTATTTCTGAATTGATTGCCATGATTGATGAAGGCGGAATGAATTTTTCCATCGCTTCACAAAAATTATTTCCTGAATTATTGAAAAATCCTTCGGCCAATCCGAAACAGTTAGCAGGAGTAATGAACCTGATTCAACAGAGCGATGAAGGGTTGATTTTAAAATACATTGACGAAGCACTTGCTAAATTTCCGGAGAAGGTGGCAGAATTTAAAGGAGGAAAAACCGGAATCGCCAGTTTGTTCATGGGAGAGGTAATGAAACTTTCGAAAGGAAAAGCGGATCCGAAACTGACGAATAAATTACTTTTACAAAAACTACAATCCTGACAATTCACTTTTGCGAAATCAAAGATTTACAAAACGCTAAATAAAAAATTCAATGAGTAAAAAAATAATTTTTACGCTTCTCCTTTCATCCACAATTGTTTTAGCATTTGCTCAAAAAAACTTTACAATAACAGGCCATGTTACAGGGTTACCTGAAGGTGCACCGCTGATTTTTGAAAAATTAAATTATTCAATCATCAAACCCATTGATACCATTCAGGCACCAAAGGATGGCGCATTTATTTTTAAAGAAACCACAACTGAAGAAAGCCTGTATCGGATTAGAATTACTGACCAGATTAATTTTTTGGTAATTGCTGATTCAAATACAAAAATTATAAAAGTGGAAGCTGATATAAATAAGTTAGTCAATTTTGAATATACAATTGAAGGCTCAAAGCTGACGGAACAAATCAGAGATTTTGTTATCAATGCGAATAAGCAATATGTAATGGTTCAGAATTTAGGAACAGAATTGCAAAATCCTGCTCTGCCCGATTCTGTGAAGCAACTAAAGCAAATGCAATACAATTATTACAACAGTGTGGCCCAGCAATATATTACCCAGTACCTCGATACGGTAAGCGATCCGGTGATTGGCGCATTTGGTGGATTAAGTTTTTTTGATGTAAAGAACAATGTTGCTTTCGCTACAAAGTTGGAAAAACGATTGTACGATAATTATAAAACCAATTCACTTGTGATTGATTTTGTAAAACATGCTGAAGAAGTAAAAAAAGAAATGGAACCACCTGTTGCTTTTCCAATTGGCACCACAGTTCCTGATATAATTTTAAAAGATACAACAGGAAAAGAAATTCATTTGTATGATTTAAAAGGCAAGTATGTACTGATTGATTTCTGGGCATCGTGGTGCGGCCCTTGCCGAAAAGAAAATCCGAATGTGGTGGCCGCTTACAATAAATACAAAGACAATGGCTATACAGTTTTCAGTATTTCACTTGATAGTGACCGAAACAAATGGATTGGCGCCATTAAAAAAGATAACCTCTCGTGGCCCTATCATGTAAGTGAATTAAAAGGATGGCAATCGCAAATTTGTCAACCTTGGAAAATTCAATCTATACCATCCAATTTTTTAATTGATATGGATGGAAAAGTAATTGGTACAAACCTGCGTGGCGAATCGCTTGATGATGTTTTAAAACAGATTTTTGAAAAAAAATAACATCGAACTTCTTATCGTTTAATCAGGATTTTAAAAAACAGACATGAATGCAATCTGATAAACTTCTGAAAAGCCAAATTTTAATTTAACTGATTATAATTAAAAAACTAAAATGAAAAATATTTTTTTCTGCATTCTTTCCATATTTTTTATAGCAATTACTTCTTGTGAAAATAAAAACGGATATGTAATCAGTGGCAAAATGCTGAACCAGCCTGCAGGCTCAAAAATTTTTTTAGAAGAATTGGAATACAATAAAGTCATTGCAATCGATACAACAATTACCGGAGCAGAAGGGCAGTTTCGATTTGAAGGATACCTCTCTCACCTCGGTTTGTATCGTATACAATGCAACAATAAGAATGCTGTATTTTTAGTACTCGACAAAAATTCAGCTGCCATTGAAGTTGAAGCTGATACAACAAATTTTTTTCTAAAACCATATACGGTAAAAGGCTCAGTACCATCAGAACAGTTCCAGCGATTTATTTCGCAAGTAAGTGAAATTTATAAATCAATAAATGATTTAACAGCCGGACTGCCCTCATCTGCTTCTGAATTGTCTGATTCGTTAAATGATTTATATAACCAGCAAATTCAAATGGCAACTGATAATGGTAGAAAATGGATTGCCAATTATGTTGATACTACCTCTAATCCGATAATTGCCGTTTTTGCGCTAAGTAATTTTTTGACACCAGATATGGATAAAGAAACTTTTGAAAAATTTGTGACTAAGGCAAAAACAAAATACACAGATGTTCCAATGGTTGTTGATTTTGCTAAGGATGTGGACATTGCATTTAAAAAAATGAATCGCAAGGAAGGAGAAGCATTGTTTGCCAATGGAGTTCAGCTGCCTGAAATAAATATGGCCGATATAAATGGAAATAATATTTCACTCGCATCGCTGAAAGGAAAATATGTGCTGGTTGATTTCTGGGCTTCGTGGTGCGGCCCGTGTAGAGCAGAAAACCCCAATGTGGTTGCGGCTTACAATATTTTTAAAGACAAAGGATTTACAGTTTATTCCATTTCATTAGATGATGATTTAGAAAAATGGAAGCAAGCAATTGCAAAAGATAAACTCACATGGCAGTATCATGTAAGTGAATTGAAAGGATGGGAATCAGCCATTGTTCACGAGTTTGGTATCAATGCCATTCCCACAAATTATCTGATTGATAAAGAAGGAAAAATTATTGCTTCCAATTTAAGAGGGAAGGAATTGGAAAATATTCTTGGGCAGCGTTTGAAATAGAATTGGAAGTTCATTGCATGCTTATCAATGACTCCTGTTTTTTTCATTTGTTCCGGCAGTACTTTAATAAGAGCCGATAGTATTTTTTCAATCGCATCGTTTTCTTTCCAATGCTTAAATGTTTTCATGCAACAATTTAGTATTATTTCCAGTCACTGCTATGAGATATCAATTAATTAACTAAACTTTGATAACAATAAAATCATGCAACATGAAAACTAAAATTTTTCTATCCGGATTTTTTCTAACAATAATTCTTGTTGGTTTTTATTCCTGTAAAAAAGAAAGTGGAACTGTTCAGGCATCGGTCTTACGACTAAGTTTACCTGATGTTCCTTTTGAATACAATGCCATGCAAAATACTTTTCCACCCAGATCCAACGATTTAATTACACTGGGACGAGTATTGTTTTATGACACACACCTTTCAGCCGGTAATTCAATTTCGTGCGCTTCGTGCCATAAACAAGCAATTGGTTTTTCTGACAACACTGCTTTCAGCCGGGGTTTTGAAAATAAATTAACCGGAAGAAATTCAATACCAATTCAAAATCTGGGTTCTTTTCAAGGTCAACCAACCAGTTTATTCTGGGATGGAAGAGAATCATTTCTGACTTCAATGGTTTTGAAACCAATTACCAACCATGTTGAAATGGGAATGAATGATGACAATGCAATTGCTGAGCGAGTAAATAAAGTGCCTTTTTATCCCGAACTTTTTGCAAAGGCATATGATGGTGATAAAACAATAACAGCTGTTAAAATTGCAGAGGCCATTGCATCCTTTTGCGGTCAAATAAAAACCACTAATACTAAATTCGATTTATTTAACAGTGGCCAAACTAAATTGAGCGGATTGGAAACCGAAGGAATGAATTTGTTTTTTTCAAAATACAATTGCGGTAGCTGTCATCAATCAACTACAATTCCATCGTATGGAGGATTTTTTACTGATTTTATAAATATTGGTTTGGATGAAAATTATACAGATAAAGGTCGTGGTGCACAAACCGGATTAGAAGTTGATAACGGAAAATTCAAAGTTCCATCGTTAAGAAATATTGAACTAACTGCACCTTACATGCACGATGGAAGATTTGCCACACTTGTTGAGGTGCTTGATCATTATAGTCATGGCATTGCGAACAGTGCCAACCTTGATGAAAGATTGAAAGGTACAAACGGGCTTCCATTGCAAATGAATATTTCTAATCAGGAAAAAACCGCACTCATTGCTTTTCTTAATACGCTAACTGATTATACAATAACTCAGGATGTGAGATTTTCAACTCCGTTCATTTCACAATAAAGATATTTAAATGCTGAAAAAAATAGTACTGACGAGTGTTTTCATTTTGTCAATCTGTTACAGTTACGCGCAAACAGATTCTACACAAACAAAAAAAATAAATCATTACATCGGAATTCAGGCCAATCCTTTATTCAGGCAAATAATTAATCTGAATAACAACAACTCAAATGCTGTGATTAATCCATATCTGTTAACCTATTCATTTATATTTTCGAAATGCGGATGGGGAATTCAAACAGGAATCGGATACAATTATTCTGTTACAGCAGATAAGGATGCACCTGCAAACCATCAATCAAAAATCAATGATTTATTTTATCGCGCAGGGGTTGGTCGGAAAATTGTTTTGTCGAAAAAATTTGAAGCAGAATTTTCGCTCGATGTGGCAGGTGATTACCGTAACGACCGAACTTTTTCGATGTCGGTTACTAATTTCGGTAGCGGATCAAGTGATTCGGTGGCAACCACAGTTACCAGTAATATCACCAGTATTGGCGGAGGAATCAGGGGAGGATTGAATTTTTATTTATCACCAAAAATTCTTCTCGGAACCGAAGCAAACTATTACTATTTAATCTCACCGCAAAAGCAAAATATTTTTATAAAGGAAACAATTACACAACCCGGTTTTGCCACCAACTCCACTTCAACAAACGAAAATCAATCAATTGATAACTCCAAGTTTTCGTTAACACTTCCGGCCGTTTTATTTTTAATTGTTAAATTTTAGATGATAACAATGAATCATAAATTTTTTTTTACCTGCCTGCTGTTATTAACGATTGGTACTATTATAACCATCGGGTGCAATAACAAAGGTTGTACTGATAAAAAGGCAATTAATTATAGTGTTGTAGCGAATAAAAATGATCGCTCATGCGAATATTGTGATTCTACTAATACACAAACAGGAAGTGCTCAGTTATACCTGATTGATAATAATTTTTCAAGCATACACTATCAGGAAACCGTAGCTAAATTTACTGTATCGCAGTATAGTTTGGATTTTAACGATGTGACATGCGGAAATGAACGATGCGAAATTATAGTTGCCATTGAAAATATGACCAACCAGGATTTTGATTTGTATTACACACTTCAAAGTTTTGGCAATGTGTTTTTTTTTTATGAAAAACAGGTAACTGTGCCTGCATTTCAAACGATTAATGATGGCGCTGTGCCGGATTCTTTAATCAGTAATCCGTGTGGGTTTTTTAGTTCAGGTTCATTGAGTGTTTCTAATAATTCAGCGATCATTTATCATTAATCAAAAACAGTAATTCATTAGAATTTGATACATTATTATTTCTGCATTCATTAAATTGTAGAGATATTAATTTTGAATAGCAGTCAAGTCGTATTGAACTTCATATTTTGTTTGCAAGCAATAGTACCAAGCTGAATTATTTAGTTCATGAAATGCGCTCCACAATTACTAAAATTCCAATCACAAGTATTACATATCCGGCTATCACTTTTAATTTATCAGCATGAATTTTTTTTGCAATGCCCCAGCTGATTATCATACCTATAACTGTTAGGAAAGTATAAATCAATAAAAAATTCCAACTATAAACTTCATGTGAGGTATCAGCGGAAAAAGAAATAAGCGAGTTGAGTGTAATTAACCAAAGTGATGTTCCAACTGCAACTTTCATATCCAAGTTGAAATAAATTACAAGAACCGGAACAATTAAAAATCCTCCGCCAATACCAAGCAACCCGATTAATAATCCGACAATAATTCCGGCAACAATTGCCGGTAAAATATTTTTAGAATGAATAATTTCTGAATCTATTTTTCTTGGCCGAATCATATTTCTTGCAATAACGATTAACAGGATTGCAAATAATAACATGAGGTATGAATCTTTATTGATAATTATTGAAGAAGAGAATTTTATTGAAGCAGGAAGCAGCGGAACTAGAAACCGTCGGGTTATTAAAGCTGAAATCACTGATGGAATTCCTAAATACAAAACCGGTTTCCATGCCACTTGTCGTTTCAATAAATTATAAAATGCTCCGGCTAATGATGTAACTCCAACTACAAAAACAGAATCTGGAATTGCTTGAGTTGGTGCAATACCCATAAAATAAACCAGCACCGGAACTGTGATGGCGGAACCTCCACTACCCAATAACCCTAAACTCAAGCCAATTATGAAGGCGAGCAACAATCCAATAATATGAAGGAGTGTATCGAAGGGGAACACGAATTTGAAATTATGTGCGAATGTAATCTGTAGCCAGTAAATCAGTAGGCAGTATTCAGTAGGCAGTAGGCAGAAGGCAGTTTGTTCTCGAAAAGAAATTCTACTACAAATATTCATTCTCCCAAAAAACAAAAAGGCGACACATTGCTGCGCCGCCTTTTGTTTGATGGTTTCGTGCTCATCATCTCGATGGACCACCACCGGCCTCTCCCTCAGTACCGGCAGAGCCTGACGAAACCATGTTTTTCTTATCCATTGCCTGAATCTTTTGTTGGATGCGATGAGCCAACTGTACAAGCGGATAAATTACTGTTTCTTCTGATTCTTTCTGGAGTATGTCCAGCACATTTTGTGTTTTATTTTCTGTTTTGATTTCGTTTTGCATAGCTGATTTGCTGCAATCGTTTGTCACCAAAACTATTTTCACTTCAGTAGTTTGTGTTTTCCTTTGGTTTCCTCCATCGCCTGTTTGTGCGAAGGTGATTGCCGGAGCAATTGCGAGGAGAACGATTAAAATGGCAACGAATTTTTTCATCGGAGAGAAATTCTTTTTTGTTTTGTTCATGAGCTAAGCGTTGATGGGTTACTAAAAGTTACAGGTGTTTTAAAATTATTTTCAGTTCACATCGATTTCATAGTGATGGCTGTGTTTCCACTTCTTTGATTTGGGTTGGTCGTTTCCAAAATCTTTACATTCCAATCCATTTTTTGTCATCAGCCAGGTGTGACCACCCATTTCCCAATCATAAGTATCAGTTGTGTTAGCAACATTGGATAAAATCATCCGTGTATCTTTCTCTAAATAAACTGATTTACCGACTGGCAATTTCAAAATCACATCTACATTTTGTCCGCGGAATTTATTGTTAGTTTCGATCAGACAAACAGGTGATAGCGTTAAAGTATTTCCACTCATTACATAATGGTATTCAGTTTCGCTTGCTAATTTTCTTGCTTCCATTGAAGTGCTTCCTCGCGAGCGACAAATAATTATCAGTTCAGCTGAATCAGTTTTTGAAGGTTGAATGTCGAGTGATACAGTTCTGATGTAAAGCGAATCTTCTTTGTCGGTTATATAAATGCCATCCAAAAATTCGCTGTATTCTTTTTCCTTTTCACGCCATTCGGTTTTGTTCGGACTTACATCTAATTTCAAAGTGTCGCCTGCAATTGCAAGTGAAATTGCCTCACGATTGGTTCCTTCTTTCGCAAATTCTTTTCCGAGTTTCACGCCTTGGTAAGTTGCCATTCCTACACCGGCGAGCCAAAAAATCAACATTACTAATCCGATTCTTTTCAGGTGAAGATTTACATTGAATAAAATTCTGATTCCATTCAATAATAAAAGCACGAGCGGAATTCCAACTACCAAAATAGAACCGGTCACCAACCATCCGACATCAATCGGTGAAAACAACATGTGCGTGAAAACTGTTGGCATAGCGAATGAAAAAACTCCGAACAAACTGAACACGGCAATCGTTAGCCCAACTAAAAGTGCAATACTTATAAGCGTGATAAAAAATCCGAAAATTTTTCCAATCACCTGAAAAACACGGGTGAAAACTTCACCTATAAATGACCCGACACGCGCTGAATTGTTTCTGATTTTCTGACGAGTATTTTCTGAATTCATTTCTTTACCGAATTCCTGCACGCGGTCTTTTACAGAATTCATTTCTTCACGAATATTTTTTTCGATGTTCGAAATGTTTACACGCTCGCCGCGCATTTCTAATTTTTCGGCAGTGGTTTTTGCAGAAGGAATAATCAACCAAAGAATTAAGTATAAAATCAAACCGGTTCCGGCAAAGAAGAATGAAAGCGCAAAAGCCAATCGCAACCATATCGGGTCGAAATCGAAATAAGCCGCAATGCCCGAACAAACTCCTCCGAATACTTTTTCGTCAGGGTTACGGTAAAATCTTTTGTTGCCGCTTGTAGTGTAAGTGGTTCCGGTTGATGATGAGGAAGTTGATTGTGAAGATGATGACTGCGAAGATTGTTGAGTGCTTTCTGCACCTGCAACTTCTTCCGGATTTCCCATTGCATCAATCACAGCATTCACTTCATCAAGTGTGATTACATTTTTTGCTTCAGAAACTTTTTCTGAAAACATTTCTGCAATCCGACTTTCAATGTCGTGAATGATTTCGTCATTGCCTTGTGTGGCGCTGAAATGACTTTTTAATTTTTCGAGATATTGCTTCAGTTTGTCGTAAGCATTCTCATCTATATGGAAAACAATTCCACTTAGGTTGATGGTGATAGTTCTGTTCATGACTTAATGGGATTTTTTTGTGGTTAATGAAACAGCCGCTTCCAGTTCGGTCCAGGTCTTTTGCAATTCTTTCAGAAATTTTTCGCCAAGCCCTGTGAGCTTGTAGTATTTCCGGGGTGGTCCGCTCTTACTCTCTACCCATTGGTAGGTGAGGTAACCATCGTTTTTGAGGCGCGTGAGAATCGGGTACAGTGTTCCTTCCACCACCAGCAACTTTGCAATCTTCATCTTCTCAATAATTTCTGAAGCATAGCATTCGTCGTCGCTGTAAATGATGGAGAGAATACAGAACTCCAGGATTCCCTTTCGCATCTGTGCTTTAGTATTCTCGATGTCCATGATTTGAAATTTTGTTTGACGATGCAAATATAAATACAAAACCTTGAACTATGCAATACATAGTACCATTTATATTTTAGTAGTGGCTTTAGAATGGTAGTGGGTTAAGAATTTAATTTCATCATTTCTCCAATGAAAAATTTGGTTTTATCTGTTCGGAATTTCTTTGGAAAATAATTTAAAAATTCTTTAAAATATTTTTTTGAAAAGGCAGAATTGAAATAAATCGTTAAAACGATTTTGGGTTGATATGATTTTTAACAGCCCACGGTTTAAACCGTGGGCTATGATTGCGATTGAATATTTCAATGGCTTTAGCCATTTCATTTAATACCTTCACAAAAATTGAAAAATCAGATTTCATGGCAACCACTTCAAACAGAAAATTAAGTGTAACAGTATTTATTTCTATCGTTTCAATAAGTGCAGCAACTATTTTCAGTTATAAATATTTTAAAACAAAAGAGGAATTGATAACAGTCACTCAGCAATATCATGAACTGATTCAGTTGAATGCTTCGAAGGAAAAACAAATTGAAACCAACGATTTCAGCAAGCAGTACGACAGTGAAATTGAAACAGTAAAGCGAAACCTGAACAGTAATCTGCGCGTGGTGACAGATGGATTTGATGTGAAGCCGCTCGGCGGAATTTATAATGCTTATATAAAAGTGATTAACAATACCGACTACCAGATGGAATCCATTGAGATGCGCGTTTCATACCTGAACGATAAAGGTGCTGAGGTTGATTACTTAACCGGACCGTATTTTAAAATTCCACCCAACTCAACCAAGCGAATTAAAATCAGAGATTCAAAAAGAGGTACACAGTTGAAAACTGCCATTACAAAAGTTTATTGTTCGGCTTTGGGATTGAATTAAAATGTAAAATTGCATCCCAATAAATTCATTATGAAAATGAAACCCTGGTTAAAAATATTGTTGTTCTGCATTGCTGTTTCTTCGTTTGTTGGTTGCGACCAGGTGACAAAGAATTTAGCGAAAACCCATTGTTTCTTATCTCAACAACACTTTTGTGTTGAAGTATGCCGAGAACACCGGTGCATTTTTAAGTATGGGAAACGAACTTTCTGATACAGTAAGTTTATGGATTTTTATTGCGCTGCCCATTATTTTTCTGATTGGATTATTTGTTTTTGTGTTGCTGAAATTGCGCGATTTGAGTTTGATGAAGTTGCTTGGCTTCGCATTAATACTGGCAGGAGGAATGGGCAATGTGATTGACCGCATTTTATACGACCGACATGTAACTGATTTTATGATTCTCGGTATTCAGAATGTGCGCACCGGCATTTTCAATTTTGCCGATTTGTTTGTTTCGGTTGGGGTTGTTACACTTCTGCTTTTTTATCGCGGCAAGAAAGATGAAAATCTGAAAGTGTCAGAAAACCAGTCGACAGAATAGTAAGGCTGTTTTATTGCTTTTACTTTAGCGGAATTATTGCAACTGCTACCCAACTAATCAGGTATCAATTTTCGTGTATGCAGATGGAGTGATAATTCTAATTAAAATTGAGTGAAATGAAAATTAAATTTTTAATTCTGTTCGTTGTTTGCGCTTTGTTAGCAATAAAATCGCAGGCACAGCTTTTTTTTACTGTTTCAGGTCAACTTTCAAATACAAATTTTGCCATTGTTGCAATTGCTATTGAACATTCTGATTCAATGGGATTTCCAATGGTTGATAGTACGAATACAGATACAGCAGGATTTTTCAATCTCACATTTTTCCTTAATTCATTTGATTCAATTAAATGCAGTTATACGAATTGCATTGGTGTAGTAAACGATACTATCTTTCCTCCTTTCGGCTCTGTCCAATCAGTTTGGAATTCAGATTACTGTCCCAATGTTCCTCCCCCTCCCGATTCATGCACTGTAACATTCGCCTCTAACTACTGCACCTGCAACGATACTTTCTTTCTTGAGTTGGATACTTCAGGTTTAGGTAATAAAACTTTGCTCTGGAATTTCGGTGATGGAAATTCTTCCACTCAAACTTTTCCCTATCATGTTTTCAGTTCACACAATTTATTTGATGTATGCCTCAATGTGATTTCATCAACTACTCAGGATACAGTTTGCAGTTTTTGTCATCAGATTGGTTTTGATAACAATGGAAATGTGGTGACACGAACAGAAGGTTCCGGTCTGATTATAAAAGTGATTCCACCAGGAACAAAAATTATTGACGAGGTTCTTTCGAATTCCATTTCTGTTTTTCCAAATCCTTCAGGTGATAATGCAAGTGTGAATTTTTATACTGATGAGGAAAATATATTCGAACTGAAAATCTTCAACCTGATTGGTCAGGAAGTAAAATCATTTTCGGAAAAAGCAGTGAAGGGAAACAACACTTACCCTATTAATTTGAATGAACTCGCCACCGGAAATTATTATATCACTGTAAAATCCGGAAGAAAAAGATTGACGACTGTGTTTGCTAAATGAATGAATGACGGAACAATTAATCAATAACGAACTGATTAAATCCTGCATTAACCAGGACCGAAGAGCACAAAACATGCTTTACAAAAATTCCTATGCCCGCCTCATGAACATCTGCCGTCGCTATGCCCGCAACAGTGAGGAAGCGAGGGAGCTATTCACGATAGGGTTTCTCAAAATTCTGAACAATTTAGAGAAATATCAATCACAAATGCCGTTCGAATCATGGATTTCAAGAGTGATGATTAACACCATAATTGACGAACACCGCAAGCATTTAAATTTCAATCAGCATCATCAGTTTGTTGATAGTGATGAACTGGAATTTAAAAATGCAGCGGACATAAATGAATACGAAAAGCAAATGAACACCGAGCAGGCACTGAGCATGCTCAAACAATTACCTGAAGCAACACGAAAAGTTTTTTCGCTTTTTGCAATTGATGAATACACCCACAAAGAAATTGCGGCGGCGCTCGGCATTTCAGAAAACACAAGCAAGTGGCATGTGAGTGATGCGCGGAAAAAACTAATGAAACAATTGAGTACAACTTTTAAAACAGAACAAGTCTGATGGAAAACAAAAAGAAAAATCCACTCGACGAATTGTTCAGACGAAAGCTGAATGAAGAGCAGCTTGCGCCCGACGATTTATTGTGGGATGAAATTGAAACAAAACTGGAAGCGAAAAAACCAAGCCGTCGTTTTGGATTGTGGTTTTTGATTGGTGCACTTTTGTTGTGCGGAGTTGCTTCGTACTTCGCGTTCTTCAATAATCATTCTTCCGTTTCTCCTGTTGTAGCTGAGAATATTGCTTCAGCTGAAAATAAAATTTCAGGTAATGAAATTCCATCGAATTCAACTTCCTCCTCAACTGCAAATACAATTTCCTCCTCAACTGATTCTGTTTCTGCCGATAACTCTTCAACTATCAATTCAACTTTGAACGCTTCTGATTCAAAATCAAATGCAAACGATGTAAATAAAAATTCATCTGTAGAAAAAAATAATTCTTCGGTTGGAAATCAATCAACCAGTTCAAAAAATTCTTCTTCAGTAAATAAAACAACAGTTGTAAAAAACCCTTCTTCCGGAAATTTATCTGTTTCAAGTAAAAATGCTGATAAGCCAATTGAAAAAAAACCTTCGAATGAAATTAAAATGAAGAATGAAAATTCTTCCGTCACAAATTCAAATTCAGTGAGCAATTCAAAAACTGAAATTGATAATTCGCAGAAAGAGGTTTCTAATCCCCATTCAAATTCAAAGAATGAAACTGGAAATCCTGTTTCGGAAAATTCAGCTTCACCTACCGGAACTAATTCGAATGATTCAATAACTCAAAACCAAAATCCAAATACAATCAACAATGAAATTTCTGCTACTAATGAAAATAAAAATTTACCTGATACTGCTGCGGTTATAAAAACCGGAGGAACACCAGACCCAATTACTGCAAATCCGATTGCAAATGGGAAAAAATCAAAATGGTTTGTTGAGATTGGAAGCAGTTTCATGAATAACACTCCATGGCTGGGCGGTCATTTAAAAAGCATGGCGCAAGGAATGGATACTTTGTATTATACAGCCAGGTATAAAAATGAAAAATCTGCAACCACATTCAATTACAATTTCAATATCGGAATGAATGTTAAAAATTTTCAATTCAAATCCGGTATTGATGTAATGCGTTTCGGCGAAAACATTCAATACGATAATCTCGGTTTGTGTTTTACCATTGAGGGCAATCCAACTCTTGGGTATGATACTTTACAGGTGCACACACAGGCGAATAATACTATTGCATCACGCAATGGGAAATCAGTAAACACTTATCTCGGCATTCCGCTTCAGGTAAATTATTCCATCCCATTAAAAATTCTGAAGCTGCAATTTGGAATTGGTGGATTTGCCTCCACTCCAATTAAATGGAATTCGTACTACTTAAATAAAACTGTTACCGGTCTGGAAAATCCATATAATTCGAAAATGATTAACAGCATTGTTTTGGGTTATTCATTCAATGCCGGAGTTGCTGTTCCAATTTCAAAACATTTTGATGCAGTATTCAATTATAATTTCCGACAAACTATGAGTCCGATTGAAAAAACAGAATACGGAACTAAAAAAGTTTTTAAATCATCCGGTGCGGAATTCAGTCTGAGATATAATTTCTGAAATAAATAACTTCAACCCAACTTTTCAATTATTAATATCCGTTTATAACAGTAAGAATGCATTGAAGCTTCAACCAAAAATCAAACGATACTTTTAAACTTTAATAAAATGAAAATTAAACACACAACCACTCAGAGAAACTCACTTGCGAAATGGTTTTCGCTTGCTGCTATCATTTCTCTTTTCGCTTTTGCACCTTCAAAATCTTCAGCGCAATTTTTTTGTAATGCAGGATTTCAATACACAATTACCGGAACAACTGTTCAGTTTTGGGATAGTTCGTATTCCACTTCAGGTAGCTATTCCAGTCAATGGTCATTTGGTAACGGAACGGGATCAACACAACTCAATCCATTGGTGGTATATAACACCACAGGATTGTATTATGTATGCCTTACCATTACAGATTCCATGAACTCATGCACAAGCACTTATTGCGATAGTATTTATTTGAGTTCAAGTAGTGGAACTTGTTGGGCTTACTTTACTTCAATTATTTCCGGTGATACTGTTTCATTCACAGATGCATCGTCGGCGGGCACTAATTCATGGGCTTGGGATTTTGGTGACAATACAACCGGAACTGGTGTAAATCCGGATCACATTTATTTAACCTCTGGTTACTTTTATGTTTGTTTATATTCTACAGATACCACCGGTTGTTCAAGTTCCTACTGCAGTTATGTGTACATAAACGGAACAAGCGTTTCTTGCCAGGCAGGTTTTAATTCAATAAACAATTCAGGCAACTCTATCGCATTCAGCAATACTTCTTCCGGAGCTGGATTTTTTACAAATTATTATTGGGATTTTGGCGATGGCACTTATTCAACCCAAATGAACCCGACACACAATTATTCAAGCAATGGTGGTTATGTGGTGTGTTTAACCATTTCTGATTCTACCGCTTTTTGTTCAGATACTTATTGTGACAGCGTGTATGCTACCGGCAGCACCGGTAGTTGCAATGCCTCTTTTGGTACTTCAGTTTCAGGAAATACAGTTACATTCTCAAATACTTCTACAGGTAACTTTACAAATGCTGTGTGGAGTTTTGGTGATGGAACCAGTGCAAATGGTTTATCAGGCGCAACACACACATATACTTCAAACGGCCCTTGGATTATTTGTTTAACCATTAATGATAGTACCGGAACTTGTCAGGATTCTGATTGCATTACTTTAACAATTGGCCCCGCAAATAACAATTATTTTATTTCAGGAACGATAACAGGAAACAATAATCCTATTGATTTTGCTGAAGTATACCTCATTCAATACGATTCAATCACACAGGCATTGAACCTGATCAGCACTTATGAAGTGAGCGTATTTGATTCATCTTCTTACATATTTGCCAATTTGGCTCAAGGTTCATACTTAGTAAAGGCTGCCGCTGATACAGGAGCAGTTGATTATGCCTCATTAATTCCTACCTACTACAACAACTCATTATTCTGGAGTTCTGCATCGTTTGTGAATGTTGGTCCAAGTCAATACGGTGTAAACATTAATTTAATTCAGGGTGTAAATCCCGGTGGACCAGGTTTTATTGGTGGCCTGGTTTCTCAGGGTGCGAACAAAATGGAAGCAGAAGGAGATCCGCTTTCAGGAATTCAAATTATGTTACTGGATATAAGTAACACCGCTGTTGCAAATACTTACTCCGATGCAAATGGAAATTACAGTTTTACGAACATTGCTTATGGCACTTATAAAGTTTATGCAGAGATGCTGAATAAAATTACCTACCCTGCAATCGTAACGATTGATGCAACAACTCCTTCCGTTACAAATGTTGCAGTGATTGTCAATACAAATGAAGTAACTAATAATGCACCATATCTTGATATCACTAACATAGAATCAGCATTAATTTATCCGAATCCTGCAAGTGGAAATGCAACATTGAATTTGAATTTAACTCAGTCAGGTTACTACACTGTTCAAATTACTGACATGGCAGGAAGATTATTAAATACTGAAACTATTTCAATGATTCAGGGAGAAAACTTAGTTAAACTTTCTGTTCAGAATTTTGCAGCCGGATTGTACATGGTTCGCGTATCAGATGCAATCAGCAACTTTAATATGAAACTCACTTTGATTAAATAATGGGTATGAATTGAAATTTAATCCGACTTTATGGTTGGAACAAATAAAAACAGGGCATCTTTTTTTGAAGATGCCCTGTTTTTATTTGTTATAAATTAAAATGGTATTTCAGCATGTATTAAATCAATTGTAATGCTCAATGTTTTTTTATTTGAAATTAAAACACATTCGAGCACATTCGTTTCATCATGCAATGAAACAGGAATAGCATTGATAAAAAATCCTTTGTTAACTAATACCGATAAAAGTGGCAAGCCATTTTTTTCACCCATTCGGGTAACAATTAGTTTACCGTTAAAAGGTATGATTGCTTTAAATATAATTTCTGAATCGCCTGTTAATTCAGCATTAACCTTAAAAGCATTAACTGGCTTTAATTTAATATTCGGAGAAAACAACACATCATTACTGAAATCAAAATTTGATTTCATTATAGATGAACCGGGTAACTCGCGGGTTTTCATTGTTAGTTTTTATTGGATGTGAATATAAATGGATTATTATTAATAGGATAGCTTTTTAACCGAAATCTTAATCCTTTGGTTTTTTTAATATACCAACCATAACCACTACATATCCAAGAATTACAACAATGGGAGCAAGGGTTATTCTTCTGAAACTATATATTTCTTCAACCTTCCATTCATTTGGCTTTTGTGCTCCACCCGACATTAAAAAGTAACCAATAATCAAAATAGTTACCCCCGCAAAAATGATTGCATAATTTTCTTTCTTGAATAGAAATTCATTTTTTTCAGAAGTAGAAATTTTAGTAGAATCTTTAGTTGTTGCCATAATTATTTTTTCGCGATCACGAAAGTAGTTGATAATCTGAATTCAGTAAAAGATTTTTTTGATTCATCATTCAATATTGATTATTCACTAATATAATTCATCAAGGTGCATTCTTAAATATTTATTAACCACTAAATAACTACTCGCGATAGTGAAGAATATTCCAAGGAAAATTATTCCTGCAAAAAGCGATATAGTCAGATTAAAATCCTGCAGTGCTTTTAGGTCTGGTAAAATATTTAACATAACATTTAACAATGAAATCAGCAATGCAACTGCTATTATTCCGCTGATAAATCCATTCAATAATCCTTTTATTAAAAACGGTTTTCTAATAAAGGAATTTGTTGCACCTACCAACTGCATACTTCGCAAAAGAAATCGTTGCGAATACATAGCTAACCGAATGGTAGAATCAATTAAAGTAAAAGCAACAAATCCAAGTAATAAACTCAAAATAATGATGATGATATTTATGGTTTTGAAATTATTATTGGCTAATTCAACCAATTTACTTTCGTAATAAAATTCCTGGACGGCGGGATTTGTTTGTAATTTATTTTGAATAGCCATCACACTATCAGGTTGAGTATAGTTCGCATTCATCTTAATGTCAATGGAAGAGAACAACGGATTTCCTTCCAGCATATCGCGATAATCATCACCGAATTCTTCAATGTAAATATCCTGCGCCTGCGCTTTCGAAATGTAATCAGCACTCTTCACAAATGGTTGAGTACTGAGTTCAGCCAATAATTTTTTTGCAGAATCATCATTCACATCATCTTTCAATATCAGTGTGAACGAAATATTTTCTTTCAGGTAATCCGACATTTTGCTTCCGTGTAATAAAATCAGAAATAAAATTCCGGCTACAAACAAAACCAATGCTGTACTGATAATACTATATATATGTGAGGGTTTAAATCGTCGTCGTGATTTGTTTTTACTGGTTGCCATGCGCCGAAATTAGAACGCATTCATTCAGACTTTATATATGTTAAACGCAATTAATTAACATGAGAATCTTTATTTGAAAGTTGTTCGCTACTGTGTTTTCACCTCCGATTGCTTTATTAGATTTGCGCCCCTGATATGGAATACAAGTTTAGCGAGATAGAAGAGCAGATAAAAAAATTCTGGAGCGATAAAAATATTTATCGCGTTGGTGATGCTGAGAGCGGAAAGCCCAAGTATTATGTGTTGGATATGTTTCCGTATCCGAGTGGCGCGGGCTTGCATGTCGGTCATCCGCTGGGATACATTGCGAGTGATATTTATTCACGCTACAAGCGCATGAAGGGTTTCAATGTGTTACACCCTATGGGTTATGATTCGTTTGGGTTGCCCGCTGAACAATATGCGATTCAAACCGGACAACATCCTGCAATCACCACTGAACAAAACATCAAGCGGTTTCGTGAGCAGTATGATAAAATGGGATTCTGTTTCGACTGGACTCGTGAAGTAAAAACCAGCGACGCTGAATTCTATAAATGGACGCAATGGATTTTTATTCAGTTGTTCAACTCGTGGTACAACAACTCAACTGATAAAGCAGAAAATATTTCTTCGCTCGAAAAAATTTTTACAACAGAAGGAAATGCAAATGTGAAAGCCGCTCACGCGGAAGTGAAAATATTTTCTGCTGATGAATGGAAGAAATTCAGTGAGAGCGAGCAACAGGAAATTCTGATGCAGTATCGTTTGGCTTTTCTTTCTGAAGCGTATGTGAACTGGTGTCCTGCATTGGGAACTGTGTTGGCGAATGATGAAGTGAAAGATGGAGTGAGCGAGCGTGGTGGTTATCCTGTTGAACGGAAATTAATGAAGCAATGGATGTTGCGCATCACGGCTTATGCTGAAAGATTGCTGAGTGGTTTGAATGATTTGCAGTGGAGTGAGTCCATTAAGGAAGCACAACGAAATTGGATTGGAAGAAGTGAAGGAGCGTCAGCAAAATTTCAGATTGCAGATTCCAAATTACAGATTGAAGTTTTCACCACTCGCCCCGACACCATTTTCGGTGTAACATTTTTAACACTTGCGCCGGAGCATGAACTGATAAATCAAATCACTCCTGACTCACATAAAAAAGAAGTGGAAGAATATGTGCTCTACGCGAAGAACCGCAGTGAGCGCGAGCGCATGACCGAAGTGAAAAAAATTACCGGAGTATTTACCGGCGCTTATGCCATTCATCCGTTCACCGGAAAACAAATTCCGGTTTGGATTGGCGAATATGTTTTGGCGGGATACGGAACCGGTGCGGTGATGGGAGTTCCCGGTCACGACAGCCGCGATTATGGTTTTGCAAAACATTTCAATCTCGAAATCATTGAAGTGGTTTCCGGCGGAGATATTTCGAAGGAAGCTTTTGAAGGTGAAGGAAAAAATATCAACTCCACTTTTCTCGATGGATTAAAAACTGTGGATGCAAAAAAGAAAGTGATTGATGAGATTGAGAAAAATAAAATCGGTGAGCGAAAAATAAATTTCAAACTGCGCGATGCGGTGTTTGGTCGTCAGCGTTACTGGGGCGAACCCATTCCCATTTATTATGATGAGCAAAATATTCCGAGAGTGGTGGATGAAAATGATTTGCCAATCCGATTGCCCGAAGTAGATAAATACTTGCCGACAGAAACCGGTGAGCCGCCACTGGCGAATGCAAAAAACTGGAAGTACAAAAACAAATTTGAGTTTGAGAAAACCACTATGCCCGGTTGGGCTGGCAGCAGTTGGTACTTGTTTCGTTACATGGACCCGCACAACAAAAATGCTTTTGCAGGAAAAGACAAACTTGATTACTGGAAGCAGGTTGATTTTTACATCGGCGGCAGCGAGCACGCCACAGGGCACTTAATGTATTTCCGTTTCTGGACAAAATTTTTGAAAGACCTTGGCTTGATTGATATTGAAGAACCCGCAAAGAGATTGGTGAATCAGGGAATGATTCAAGGAGTGTCAGCGAAAGTTTTTAAAAATAATTTCAATTTTAAAACAGCGCCTCAATCAATTGCTTATAAAAGATTTGCTTCAAAGTATATCACCGATTCCGCCACCATAGAAAATATTGTTGATGTGTTTCTTTGTAAAGATTTTGTTGTTAATGATTCTCAGAAAAGCAGTTTGCCTTTCCTTCTATCTGACATAAATCTTCCGGTGGATTTTGCTGATTTTACAAAATATCAATTTGACATAAAAGCATTTTATGAATCAGGTGATAACAGAGCAAAAAATGTTTTGTTCATTTTCATTGGAGGAATTTTTCTTAATGGAAAATTTTTCTTTGATGCTGGAGTAAATAACTATTCGTTTGGATTTACGGCTATTCCTGAAAAAATGTCCAAGTCAAAATATAATGTTGTCAATCCTGATGACATTATAGAAAAGTATGGCGCCGACTGTTTCCGCATGTATGAAATGTTTCTCGGTCCGGTTGAAATGAGCAAGCCGTGGGACACAAAAGGAATTGATGGCGTGAGTCGCTTCCTGCGCAAACTCTGGAAATTATTTTACAGCGATGATGGAAAATGGTTAGTGACAAATGAAGCCGCCACAAATGATGAATTAAAAATTCTGCACAAGACCATTAAGAAAGTAGAAGACGATATTGAAAAATTATCTTACAACACTTCAGTGAGCGCATTCATGATTTGCGTGAACGAACTCACCGATTTAAAATGCCACAAAGCAGAAGTGCTGAAAGATTTGTTGCTCATACTTTCTCCTTTCGCTCCGTTCACCACAGAATTTTTGTGGCAGGAGATGAAGCAGGGCGGAAGTATTGTTACAACAAATTTCCCGAAAGTGCGAGAAGAATTGTTAGTTGAAAATTCTTTCGAATATCCAATCGCAATCAACGGAAAAACAAAAACAAAAATCACTTTTGCGTTGGACAAAGAAATTTCAACGATTGAAAAAGAAGTTCTTGACATGGAAATTCTGAAAAAATATTTTGAGGGAAGAGCACCGAAGAAAATAATTGTAGTGAAAGGGAAAATGATAAATGTTGTAGTGTAAAATGAAATGTATTGGAATGAAACGACTATCATTAATCTTATTTCTGACAATAGTTTTTGAAAGTTGGGCATTCTCATTTACCCGGGTTTTCTTCATGGATAAGGAATTGAAAAATGCTTCTCTCATTAAGGAAATAATCATTCATGGTTACACTTCTCGCATTGATACATTGCCTAATCAAGAACCAATTGGAATTGAAAAAGTAATTAATGAAATGACATTTTCAGTTGTTGACAAACCTGACATTTTATTAAAGTATAAACCACCATATACAGGTTCTGTTAATCAGACTGCTTACTACGACATAAAGCAAAAAGACAATTACAAATCAATGATTCCTCCTGAAGGTTACTGGCCTTCAATTGGTGATACAGTATTAGTTGTGTTTGATTCATCAAATCATGTAATACTTTTTGCAGAAATCATTGATACTTCCACGACAGTTGAATATCAATTTTGGTCACCCTATCATACATCAAGCTGGAATACGCAATTCTTTATTAGCTCACCTTTCAGACCTGTAAAAACTAATGACACTGGAAAAATTTGGGAACATTTACAGGAAATGGCAAAGGAGAGAGGATACGAATTTGCAAGTCAATTTTATTGTAGCATTAATAAAAATGACTTATGGCAATACTTAGACGAGATACGAAAAAAATAACTACAGTAACTTAGAGTCACAGAGAAAAAATCAAAAGCAAAAAGACTCTGCGTCTCCGCGCCTCTGCGGTAAAAGAAACTCCAATGAACGAATCAAACGAATTAAAATATTCTCAGCGCGGTGTGAGTGCGAACAAAGAAGATGTTCACGCTGCAATAAAAAATCTCGACAAGGGATTATTTCCAAATGCATTTTGCAAAATCTATGAAGATGCATTAGGCGGCGACGAAAATTATTGCAACATCATTCACGCCGATGGAAGCGGAACAAAATCATCGCTTGCTTACTTGTATTGGAAAGAAACCGGCGACCTTTCTGTCTGGAAAGGAATTGCACAAGACAGCATCGTGATGAATCTCGATGATTTATTGTGCGTGGGAGCAACCGGTCCGTTTATTTTTTCTTCAGTCATCAACCGCAACAAGAATTTAATTCCCGGTGAAGTGTTACAGCAAATCATTGAAGGCAATCACGAGTTCTTCATGAAGATGAAGCAGCACGGAGTGGACATTGTTTACATGGGTGGCGAAACTGCCGACATGGGTGATGTTATTCGTACAGTGAGTGTTGACTCCACTATCGCTTGCCGCATGAAACGCAGTGATGTGATTGAAATTAATTTACAGGCAGGCGATGTGATTGTTGGTTTGTCTTCCAGTGGAAAAGCAAACTACGAAGATGAATTTAACAGCGGCATCGGCAGCAACGGACTCACTGCAGCACGGCACGATGTATTGAATAAAACTTATGCGGATGAATATCCGGAGAGTTTCGATACAGACCTTCCGCGCAAAATAGTTTTCACAGGAAGTAAGAAACTCACTGATGAAGTGGAAGGTGCAGAAATGAATGCAGGAAAATTATTGCTCTCACCAACGCGAACTTTTGCTCCTGTAATTCTTTCGCTTTTGAAAAATGTCACCCTGAGCTCTTCGAAGGGTATTCACGGCATCATCCACAATAGCGGCGGCGGATTGCGCAAGGTGATGCACTTCAACAAATCGGTTCATGTGATAAAGGATAATTTATTTCCACTTCCATCCGTTTTCAAATTGATTCAACAGGAATCAAAAACAGATTGGAAAGAAATGTATCAGGTGTTCAACATGGGACAGCGAATGGAAATTTATTGCACCGCAGAATCAGCAAGCGAAATCATCCGCATCTCACAATCATTCGGCATCGAAGCACAAATCATCGGCAGATGCGAAGCCAGCGCTCAACCTAAACTCACTATTGAATCTGAGTTTGGGAGGTTTGAGTATTAGCCTCGGATGAATTGCGATTAATTAAGTAATTCATTTATTTTATATGACAGAAGCAGATTTCATGTTCTCAATTTCAACTATCGAAAATAAAATCAAAAAATAATGCTTGGAAACTTTGGAAATGAAAAATGTTTCCTTAGTATTGCGACCCGTTTATGAAGGTTCACATTCTCGAAAAAGCTACTGAGTTATTTACCCGCCACGGTATCCGAAGTGTAACCATGGATGATGTATCCAGGCATCTGTCTATTTCTAAAAAAACTTTGTACCAGCACTTTACCGATAAGGATGATTTGGTGGAAACCATTGTAATTGCACAAGTAAAAATCACCGAACAAAATTGCCTGGAATTCAGAAAGAAGGCTGAAAATGCCGTGGAAGAAATGATTCTCATACTGGAATTCATGAATGTTTATTTCGCCCAGCGCAACCCGACTGCGTTTCATGATTTACAGAAATATTATCCGAACGCATGGGCTCATTTCACGCGTCACAAAGAAAATTTTTTACGAAAAAGTATTGAGGATAACCTGAAGCGAGGAGTCAAAGAAAAATTATTTCATGCCGACCTGAATGTGCAGATTGTTTCGCGATTGCGAATGGAACAGGTAGAGTGCGTTTTTAATCCGGAAATTTTTCCGGGCAATAAATTCAATATGCAATTGGTACACGATCAGTCAATGAAATTGTATATGTACGGAATCACCACACTTAAAGGTCATCAGCTCATCAATAAATATTTATCGAAACTCAATAAGAAAAAACAAAAAGTATGAAGCAATTCAAACCCGTTTTATTTTCTCTCCTCTTTCTCACATCTGCTTTCAACCTGAAAGCGCAAACTAAAGGCGAAGAGTTTAAATTCAGTTTGCAACAGTGTATTGACTATGCGCTTGGTCATCAATCAGCTTACCTGAATGCGCAGATTGATGAAGAGTTTTCAAAAAGAAAAGTGCAGGAAATTTTAGGATTGTCGCTTCCGCAAATAAGTGCCAGTGGCGGATTGAATGATTACATTGAAATTCCAACAAGTTTGTTACCAGGTGAAGTTTTCGGTGCTCCTGCCGGAACTTACATTCCTGTAAAATTCGGAACACAGTACAGCGCAAATGGTGGGTTGGAAGTTGGTCAGTTGGTTGCGGATGGTCAGTACTTCGTTGCTATCCAGGCCACAAAGGCGCTAAAAGAATTATCAAGCAAAAGTACTGAGCGAACAAAAATTGAAACCATTACCACTGTTACAAAGGCTTATTACAATGCCCTGATTGCAAACAAACGAATTGAATTACTCAATTCAAATGTTGACCGCATTGCAAAATTGGCCAGTGACAGTAAAGTGATGTTCGACAATGGTTTTATTGAACAATTGGATTTAGATAGAATTAATATCACATATAACAATTTAAAAACCGAGCAGGATAAAATTTCAAAACTGGTTAGCCTCAGCAAGTATTTATTAATGTATCAGATGGGAATGGATGTGAATTCAAAACTCACTTTGTCTGACACTTTAAAGCCAATGAATTTTGAATCGGTGTTGTCAGCAAGTTTTAATCCGCAGGATAGAATAGAAATGCAATTGCTGAACAATGCAGCCACACTTTATCAATTGGATATTCGCCGAAATAAAGTTGCATACTTCCCGAGTGTATATGCTTTTGGTTCTTACAGTTACCAGGCACAATCAAACAAGTTCGATTTGTTCAGTTCGAATCAAAAGTGGTATCCGACCGGAATCATCGGATTAAAATTATCCGTTCCGATTTTTGATGGGCTGCAGAAAGCGCGAAAAATTCAGCAAGGAAAATTAAATCTTGATAAGAATGCAAATGACCAATTGAATTTAAGTAATGGTTTGACCTTGCAGTACATGAATGCGAAAACACAATTACAAAATGCAACACAATCATTGCAATCGCAGGAAGACAATATGCAATTGGCAGAAAAAGTTTACAATGCCACCAAATCAAAATACGAACAGGGAGTAGGTTCAAATACTGACTTGCTCAACGCACAATCAGCATTAAAAGAATCGCAGACCAATTATCTGAGTGCATTATACGATGCCATGATTGCCCAAACCGATTATTTAAATGCAACCGGACAAATAAAATAAATCATTCAATAAAAAAATTCAACCCCGATAAACTATCATTTTTTATGAAAAACATTTTAATACTCGCCACCTTTTCAATTTTATTTTTTGCCTGCGGAAATTCAGCGCCGGACAAGAAAACCGAATTGGAAAATTTAAAAAAGGAACAAGCCACATTGGCTGAAAAAATTAAAAAACTGGAAACAGAGATTGCCGCTAATGACACCACCGCCAAAATAAAAATGCTGGATGTGGAAATAACTCCGGTAGCTGCCATTCCATTTAAAAGTTATGTGCAGGTGCAGGGAAAACTTGATGCTGATGAAAATGTAAATGTGAGCGCACAAATGGGCGGCACTGTAAAATCCATTTATGTAAAAGAAGGCGACCAGGTAAAAGCCGGACAAATTTTGGTTGAATTGGATGATGCGGTGATGCGGCAGGGAATTGAAGAGTTAAAAAATCAATTAGCGTTTGCCACTGATTTATTTGAAAAACAAAAAAACCTTTGGGATCAGAAAATTGGAAGCGAGGTGCAGTTTCTTTCTGCAAAAAACAACAAAGAATCGCTCGAAAAGAAAATGCAAACCATGAATGAGCAATTGGCCATGTATAAAATTAAATCGCCCATCAATGGTCAGGTGGATGAAGTGAGTTTGAAACTCGGACAAATTGCGGCTCCCGGTTTCCCGGCAGTGCGGGTGGTAAACATGAATTCGCTGAAGGTGAAAGCAGATTTGGCTGAAAGTTATGCTGGAAAAATACGAGAGGGAAATGAAGTCATACTTGAATTTCCCGATATGAATAAAACCATCGACGCTAAAGTTTCTTATGTGAGCAGGGTAATTAACAACATGAACCGCACATTTAATGTGCAAGTGAATATTTCATCATCTCCTGATTATCATCCGAACATGATTGCGCATTTAAACATTGTGGATTATCAAACTGCAAGTTCAATTGTGATTCCGTTGAATGTGGTACAGAATTCTGAAAACGGAAACTATGTTTTTCTATCAGTAAAAAATGACAAGGGAAAAACTGTAGCGCTTAAACAAATGGTAAAAACCGGAAGAGAATACAAAGGACAGATTGAAATACTGGAAGGATTAAAGGAAGGCGACTCGCTCATCACAACAGGCTATCAGGATGTGGAAGATGGTGAATTTCTTAAACTGTAAGGAAAAGGTTATTAGTTATACTAAAATTCAGAAATAAATTATTTACTCATAAATGCTAAAAGCTAATTGCTAAACGCTAACCGCTAAAAGTTAATTGCTAAAAGCTAACAGCTAAAAATATGAAAGACACTAACAAAGAATTTTTTGCCAGTTCGTGGGCCATTGATAACCGCACAAGTATTTATGTGCTCACAGTTATTATCACGCTCGCCGGAATATTTTCTTACATCAATATTCCGAAAGAACAATTTCCGGATATTGTTATTCCAACCATTTATGTAAGCACCATTTACCCCGGGGCATCACCTGCCGATATGGAAAATCTGGTGACGAAGCAGATGGAGAAGCGCATTAAAAGTATCAATGGAGTAAAAAAAATGACGAGCAACTCCATTCAGGATTTCAGCAACATTGTGATTGAGTTTAATGCCAATGTGGATGTAGCCATTGCCAAGCAAAAAGTTAAAGATGAAGTAGATAAATCGAAATCTGATTTGCCTTCCGATTTAAAAAATGCACCATCTGTTCAGGAAGTTGATTTTTCCGAGATGCCGATTATGTATCTGAATATTTCAGGCAATTACGATTTAAATAAATTGAAAAAATATGCCGACGAAATAAAAGACCGTGTGGAGGGAATGAAAGAAATAACACGGGTGGATATTGTGGGCGCATTGAATCGCGAGATACAGGTGAATGTGGATTTATTTAAAATGCAGGCGGCAGAATTAACCCTCGACGATATAGATCGAGCCATTGCATTTGAAAACATGACCATTTCCGGCGGAAATATTTCAATGGATGGAATGAAACGATCACTCAGCGTTTCGGGCGAATTTAAAAATGTGCAGCAGATTCAGGATATTGTTTTGCGAAGCATGTCGGGTGCTACTTTGTATCTGAAAGACATTGCCGAAGTGAAAGATGCCTTTGCCGAAAAAGAAAGTTACGCCCGCTTGGAACATAAAAATGTTATCACACTCAATGTGATAAAACGAAGCGGCGAAAACCTGATTGATGCATCAGATAAAGTGCGCGTGATAGTTGATGATTTGCAGAAAAATTCATTTCCATCCGGTTTAAAAATTACGCTCACCGGCGATCAAAGCGAATCAACCCGCACCACCCTACACGATTTAATAAACACCATCATCATTGGTTTTCTGTTGGTGTTAATTGTGCTCATGTTTTTCATGGGAGTTACCAATGCATTTTTTGTGGCGCTCTCAGTACCGCTTTCTGTTTTCCTTGCATTTTTGATTTTGCCCGGAATTGGTTTCTCATTAAACATGATTGTGTTATTCAGTTTTTTACTTGCATTAGGAATTGTTGTGGATGATGCCATTGTGGTTATTGAAAATACCCACCGGATTTTTGCCAATGGAAAAGTGCCCATAAAGCAAGCAGCAAAAATTGCAACCGGCGAAGTGTTTGTTCCCGTACTCACCGGAACATTAACCACACTTTCTCCGTTTTTACCACTCGCTTTCTGGCCCGGTATCATTGGTAAGTTCATGTTCTTTTTACCAATCACCCTCATCATTACTTTGCTGGCATCGCTAGTTATTGCCTACATTATCAATCCTGTTTTTGCGGTTGATTTTATGAAGCCACACGAAGATGATAATGACCCGAAGGTGATTCAGAAAAAAAATAAAAGTCTTCGCATTACAACAATCATTCTGTTAGCATTCTCGCTGTTATTTTATATCAGTGGAAATATTGGTGTCGGAAATTTCGGTGTGTTTTTGTGGTTATTGGTTTTACTCAATCGGTTTGTACTTCATAAAGTGACCGGAAATTTTATGAGCAAAACATGGCCACGGGTACAGAATTTTTATAAGCGTGTGATAACATGGTGCTTAATTGGAATCAGGCCGGCATTGCTTTTAGCAGGCACTGTTATTTTATTATTTCTTTCAGTAGTGGCATTGATAATGCGCAATGTACCGGTGGAAACTTTCCCTGCCGGCGAACCGCATTTTGCTTATGTATATATTAACATGCCGGTGGGTACACATCAGGCAGTAACAGATTCAATGACCCGTTTGGTGGAGAAAAAAGTATATTCAGTAATAGGGGAACACAACCCGATAGTTGAATCGGTTATATCAAATGTGGCTGTTGGCGCTACTGACCCAAGCAGCGGCGATAAAAGTGTGGCATCCAATAAAGGAAAAGTGACTGTTGCTTTTGTTGAAATATCAAAACGCGATGGCGCATCAACCGGAAAAGTATTGGATAGCATTCGTGCGGTTGTAAAAGGAATTCCGGGTGTGCAGATTACAGTTGACAAAGAAGCGAATGGTCCTCCGGTGGGCAAGCCCATAAACATTGAAATTGGTTGCGATGATTTCGATCAATTAGTGGATGTGTCGCAGGGAATGATTCATTACCTCGACTCATTGCAGATTCCGGGAGTGGAAGAATTAAAATCAGATTTAGTAATCAGCAAACCCGAAGTGGTAATTGACATTGATCGTGAGCGCGCAAACCGCGAAGGAATCAGCACAGCACAAATAGGCATGGCATTGCGGAATTCTTTATATGGAAAAGAAGTTTCAAAATTCAAAGAGGCAAATGATGAATATCCGATCATGATGCGATTGAATGATGAGCAGCGAAATAACATCAGCGAGTTGTTGAATTTAAGAATTACTTACCGCGATATGAATATGGGTGGTGCCATTCGCAGTGTGCCATTGAGTTCGGTTGCAAGCATTCGTTACACCAATACTTATGGAGGCATTACGCGCCGCAATCAAAAACGCGTAGTCACAGTTTATTCAAACATACTGAGTGGGTTTAATGCGCAGGAAGTAGTTGGTAATGTAACTGCAGCTGCAGCAAATTATAAATTGCCAAAAGATGTAACGATTAATTTAACAGGTGAGTTGGAAGAGCAAAAAGAAACCGGAACTTTTCTTGGAACTGCATTAATGCTTTCCATTTTATTGATGGTTTTAATTTTAGTGATTCAGTTTAATTCATTTGGAAAAACACTTATCATTCTCAGCGAAATATTGTTCAGCATCATCGGGGTTTTACTTGGCATCGCCATTACCGGAATGGCATTCTCAGTAGTAATGACCGGGGTTGGAATTGTGGCTCTTGCAGGCATTGTGGTCCGAAACGGAATTCTGATTATCGAATTCACCGACTTGCTGCGATCGCAGGGAATGAACACACGCGAAGCAATTATTGAAGCCGGTCGTACCAGAATGACACCTGTAATTTTAACAGCCACCGCCACCATGCTTGGTTTATTCCCGCTGGCCGTTGGAATGAATATAGATTTTGTGACATTATTTACTCACCTCAATCCACACATTTGGTTCGGTGGCGATAGTGTTGCTTTCTGGGGCCCGCTTTCCTGGACCATTATTTTCGGTTTGAGTTTCGCAACTTTTGTTTCTCTTATTCTGGTTCCTGCTATGTACATGATAGGAGTAAATGTGAAAGCCAGAATGCGTGGCGAACCGAAAGAAAAAAAAGCAAATACAGGTTACATTGATATTGAGTAAATAGATTTTTTTGATTGAAACGGGTGATTGAAGAAATTTAATCGCCCGTTTATATTTTAAGTACTTTGAGCAATTAAAATAATGGTATGACAATTTCAGAAGCCCAACAATCAGTTGACGATTGGATTAAAACCACCGGAGTCCGTTACTTCAACGAACTCACCAATATGGCAATGCTCACTGAAGAAGTAGGAGAGGTGGCAAGAATTATTGCAAGAAAATATGGTGAGCAATCTTTCAAAGAATCAGATAAGGACAAAGAAATCAGTGATGAATTAGCAGATGTAATGTTCGTATTAATCTGCATCGCCAATCAAACCGGAGTTAATCTGGAAGAAGCATTGAAAAAAAATTTCGAAAAGAAAAATAAACGCGATGCTGAACGACATCAGCAAAATGAGAAGTTGAAATAGAAATAAATAGAAACTCTTTGCAGCTTTGCTCGTTTGCGATTTTTTTCTTTGCGTGAATTATCTTTTAAATAGTTAAGTATTTTTCTTTCTTAATTTTTAATTCTCCATTTTTCGGAAATGAATTTCCTCCTTCTCATTTCCACTCTCCTTACTTGTTATTCGACGAATAATTTTAATGAAAGCAAATCAGCCGTGACTATTCCCCTCTCCTTGGGAGAGGGGATAGGGGTGAGGCTTGACTCATTAAAAACTCCTTTCGAAAAAAGCAGCGGCAAGCAATCTGCAACTTATGAGGAGTGCATTGCTTACTACAAACAACTCAGTACATTTTCAAGTGAAGTGAAAGTGTTACAGTACGGAACCACGAGCATTGGCAAGCCGCTGAATCTGGTTGTTGTTTCCAAGGAAGGAATTTCAAAATCATCGGAAGTAAACAGAGAAAATAAAGCCGTGCTGTTCATCAACAATGCAATTCATCCCGGCGAACCGGATGGTGTGGATGCATGCATGATGCTCGCTCGTGATTTGGTGATGAAGAAAGAAATGCAACCGCTGCTCGAACATGTGGTGTTGCTCATCATTCCGGTTTACAATATCAGCGGCGCATTGAACAGAAGTTGTTGCTCGCGCGCCAATCAGGATGGACCGGAAGAATCAGGTTTTCGTGGCACCATTCAAAACCTTGACCTCAATCGCGATTTCATTAAGAACGATGCAGCAGAAACTTTTTCGTTCGAAAATATTTTCACCGAATGGAAACCCGATTGGTTTGTGGATACACATGTAAGCGACGGTGCCGATTATCAATACACCATGACCTACATCGCAACACAGCACAACAAACTGCAACCATTGCTTGCTGACTACGAACAGAAAATTCTAGTGCCTTATATGAACGCAGAAATGATTAAGAGAAATTTTGAAATGACTCCCTATGTAAATGAACTAAAAGAAACTCCGGACTCCGGAATTGTAGCTTTTTTAGAATCACCGAAATTTTCTACTGGTTATGCTTCGTTGTTTAACTGCATTGGTTTTGTGACTGAAACACACATGCTCAAACCATTTTCGCAGCGTGTGCATTCAACTTATGCTTTTCTGAATTGCTGGATGCAGAAAGCGAATGACGATTACAAAACCATTCATCAATTACATCAGAAAGCAGATGATGCAGTTGCACAACAACAAATGTTTAGTATGAATTTTAAACCTGATTACACTGCTGTAACAACCATTCCATTCAAAGGTTACGAAGCCGAACACAAACCAAGTGATGTAACAGGTGCACCACGATTATTTTATAACCGCGATAAACCATTTACCAAACAAATTCCTTTTTTCAATTCATTTATTCCTTCCCTGGAAATTCAAAAACCGAATTCTTACATCATTCCGCAATACAGTAAAAAACTGATTTCCATTTTTCAAAACAACGGAGTGCTGATGCAGGAACTTTCGAAAGACACCGTGATGAAAGTGGAGGTTTACTACATCACCGATTATAAATCACCCGACCATCCGTACGAATCGCACTACCTGCACAATTCTGTAACAGTGAAGAAGGACACACAAATGATTCGCTTGTATGCTGGTGATGTAATGGTGAAAGTGAATCAGCCCGCTAATAAATTCATTGTTGAAACACTGGAGCCGCAAAGCAGCGATGGTTTTTTTGCGTGGAATTATTTTGATGGAGTGCTGGCGCAAAAGGAATACTTCAGCGATTATGTGTGGGAGGATAAAGCATTTCAACTGTTAAAGTCCGATGCGCAATTGAAAAATTTATTCGAGCAGGAAAAGAAAAACAACCCTGACTTTGTAAAAACTCCGGCTATGCAATTAGATTTTATTTACAAGCACTCGCAATATTTCGAGAATTCTTATAACCGGTATCCGGTGGTGAGAGTTGTGAATTTTTAAAAGAGAAATTAAACTGTAACAGTCTTAGGAACCGGTCTTCCCAATTCCTTCAGCATTCTGTAATGCGAGCGAATGGCATCAGCGAAAGTGCGGTTGTAGTGATACGGCACATTATATTCTTTCGCAGTCTGCTGCACAATTTTACTGATGACCGGATAATGAACATGGCAAACTTTCGGAAACAGATGATGCTCCACCTGAAAATTTAATCCGCCCACAAACCAGTTGATTATACTGCTGTCCATAGCAAAATTTGCTGTGGTGTGCATCTGATGTATCGCCCAGTTATTGTCAATCACTCCATCTTCTTTCGGCATCGGGTAATCAATATCTTCCACCACATGTGCCATCTGAAAAACAATTCCGAGAATCATTCCCGCAGTTAAATAAATGCAGAGGTATCCAACCAGAAACTGCCACCACGCAAAATGCAGAAACACTAAAGGCAAAACAAAAATGTAGGTATAATAAATTGCCTTCGTAATAAAAAGCATGATCAATTCATTGCGCGGATGCTTCTTCACCTTGTAAGGACCAATACTTTCCTGCGAAATCTTTTTAAAGTCTTTAAATATCACCCAGAAGATTACCGCAAAACCATACAACAAAAAAGCAGTGAAGTGCTGAATGCGGTGAATCGGTTTCCGCTCCTGATTTGTTGACATCCGAATCGCAGCCGGAAAAACTTCCAGGTCCTCATCGTACCCGTGAATGTTTGTGTAAGTGTGATGGATAATATTGTGCGTAATGCTCCATACATATTTGTTTCCTCCAATTAAATTCATTGTTAATCCAAGAGCATAATTCAATTTTGAATTAGAAGAATAAGCACCATGAATGGCATCATGCGCAACTGAAAATCCAA
>JAHEZG010000167.1 GCA_023251195.1 Chitinophagaceae bacterium
GTCCCAACCAATTTTATTTTTAAAACTTACAGCGATATAGCAAACCGCACCGGCAGCAATTCCAATCATCACTGCAGATGGAAGTGAAACGAATCCGGCTGCAGGTGTAATAGTTGCAAGTCCCGCAACAGCTCCAGTCATTAATCCAACAAATTTTGGTTTGCCAATCATAAACCATTCAATCACCAACCATGTGATACCAGCGAAAGACGCAGCAACATCAGTATTTACAAATGCAAGCCCTGTTACAGCATTTACATCAAGCGCACTTCCGGCATTAAATCCATACCAACCAAACCACAACAATCCTGTACCAATCGCAATCAGCGGAATACTATTCGGTGGTGATTGTTTATCGCGACGATGACCAACATAAATAACTGAAGCAAGTGCTGCGAATCCGGCAGTAGCATGAACCACAATTCCTCCTGCAAAATCAAGTACTCCCCACTGAGCTAGTAGCCCACCACCCCACACCATGTGAGCGAACGGATAATAAACCAACAGTTGCCACATCACTAAAAAAATCAAGTAAGATTTGAATGTTACACGATTAACAAATGCGCCTGTAATTAAAGCAGGAGTAATAATCGCGAACATCATTTGATAAGCCATGAATACAAACTCAGGCAGCTTTGTATTTCCTGCAAATGGCGAGTTCAAATCAACACCTTGCATAAATGCTTTGTTTAGGTCGCCAATGATTCCGCCGCAACTATCGCCGCTGAAGCAAAGCGAGTAACCGCAAACAAACCACATGATGGTGGTGATTCCCATTGAAACAAAACTCTGCATCATGATGCCGAGTATGTTTCGTTTTCCGGCGAGTCCTCCGTAGAAGAAAGCAAGTCCGGGTGTCATAAGCATGACTAAGCTCGTTGCTAAAAGCATAAAGCCGGTGGTTCCTGTGTCAAACATTTTTTTAGGATTTTAGATTAGTGAATTATGAATTGTAATTATTGGTTGAATGATTTCTAAAATGAGATACCGGTATGAATCATTAATTCCATTCGCTGATTAGTATTCTCGTTTTTCCAATGAAAAATTTCTTGTGCAGTATCAGTTTGTATTTGTCTGCCCTCTAATCTTATATAAGTATTTGAAGTTGGTGTGTATTCAAATCCAAGTGTTGCTCCCCATAAATAAAGACCTGATAAAATATTGTTTGCATCCACATAAGTTCCACTCATAAATCCTTGCGGATCGTTGAAATATTCGAAGCGACCATACACCGCATCTTTTTTGCAGCATTGAAACTTTAAACTCGCGACTCCGCTCATCATTGTTGCTTGCTGATTATGAAAAGCTATATCCGCATTTTGCTGCATGCAATAATCGCCTCCAACCTGCGCTTTAAATTTCTTTAACTGAAAGTTTACAAAAAGATTATTGTGAATTCGATTGTGTGTAACAGTGTCGCCGGTTGGCGTATCATCACCTATGTAATTACTGTAACCGAAATTTATTTTGTCGTTCAGTGAGTAAGTAACCAATGCACCAAATGATTTTTTCTGATTGTTATCTTCATACATATTATATCCATTGAGTGCATATAAATTAATGGTGAGCTTGCTGTTCGGCATGTAATTCAATCGTAAACCACTTTCAAAATAGGGTTCCATAAAAGTGTTTACTGAAATTGAACTGCAAATATTTTCTTTTGGAAATAATCCTTCAGTACCAAAGTGTGTTCTGAAAAATCCGGCATCAACCCACATTTTTTCGCAAAGCTTTATGCCAACATGCGCTTCCAGAATATTGTTAAAAGTTCCTGACCAAGTGCTGCGCGGAATATCACCGAATTGTAGTGTAGCAACACCTCGTACTTTTTCTGCATCGTATTGAATAGTAAAGTTGGCGCAGTTTAATCCAAACTGGTTACTTCGGGGGGAAACGGATGGAAATTTTTGGTAATTACCATCACCAACCGAATCAGTATAATAGGCATAGTAAGCATCGGCATAGCCACTGATTGAAATTTTTGATGAATCTTTTTTTGTCTGCGAAAAGCTCTTTTGAGAAAAACAAAAAAGCGAAAGAAGTGTTGCGGAAAGCAAAATGTTTTTTGTCATGCGGGGATTATTTTAATTGTCGTTTGACAAAATATTCAGATTTGCGGAATGTTCAAATTTCAATTAGTAACTTTTTGATAAAAGTGTTTATTGAAATGGATTATTAATTTGTCGAAAGACCGACGCGGTTTTTAAAACCGCGTCGGTCTTTTAGTAAAAAATAAATTTTCCGAATTCTCTTCCCTCAAAAATTATATTTGAGCACTCAATAAAAGGTGTATGGTAGGTTCAAAGGAAATTATAAAAGTTCAAAACCTGATTAAGCAGTATGGTGCTTTCACTGCGGTAAACGGAATCAGCTTCAATGTTTATGAAGGAGAAATTTTCGGATTGCTCGGGCCGAATGGTGCAGGCAAAACAACCACACTCGAAATCATTGAAACATTACGCGAGAAATCAGGCGGTGAAGTTTGGGTGGATGGAAAATCAGTGGATGATGACAAGAATGAAATAAAAAAAATTATCGGTGTTCAATTGCAAGCAGCCGGATACTATCCGAGTTTGAATTTGACAGAATTGCTTTCTCTTTTCAGCGGATTGTATAATGTTGACATTGATAAAATGAAAACTTTAAAATCTGTTGGACTTGAAGATAAAGTGAAAGCAAAGTTTAAAGAACTGAGTGGTGGACAAAAACAACGATTCAGTATAGCAACCACACTCATCAACAATCCGAAAATTGTTTTCCTCGATGAACCAACTACAGGACTCGACCCGCAAGCTCGGAGAAATCTCTGGGATTTAATTCGTGGCATTCGTGATAACGGAACTACAGTTGTTATTACCACGCACTACATGGATGAAGCAGAACAGCTGTGCGACCGAGTTGGAATTATGGAAGCCGGAAAAATTATGCAACTCAATACTCCCGATGCGTTGATAGATGAACTGCTCGCAACCGGTTTCACCAAACAAAAAGATGTAAAAGGCGCAAACCTCGAAGATGTGTTTATCAATTTAACCGGTCACGAGTGGCGCGATGAGTAATGCGCTTCGACAAGCTCAGCGTGACATGTCATACTGAGCTTGTCGAAGGATGATGATTTGGTAATTTGATGATTTGATAATGAATACAACTCAATAAAAATTTTGTAATGAAGAAATATAATCAAATGCGTGCAATGCTTGCCATAGCAAGAGCAAGTTTCAGAAGTACAACACGCAGCCCGAGTGCAGTTGTTTTTACTCTTGCATTTCCTCTCATATTCATTTTGGTTTTTGGTTTTATTGGAAACAATGGAGGGGCGCATGTTCATGTTGCAGTTGACAATACGAGTGATACACTCAATGCGATTTATAAAATTCTCGATAACAATCCTGCCGTGAATTTGTACGCCGACAGCGATTCCGAAATTTATAAGGAATTAAAAAAAGGTGACCTCGATGCAATCGTACACATTGAAAAAAAAGATTCAGGTTATGTGGTGAAAGTGGCAACTTCAGATATTGCAGTTCAGAACGGACAACTGTTCAAAGGAATAATAAAACAAATTGTCAGCGAGTTGAATTTGCGTGCGATGCCGAATATCGCATTGCCTTTTTCAATGGAGGACCAACCTGTAATTCATGGTCGCGAATACAAAACAATTGATTTCATTCTTCCCGGTCAATTAGGATTTTCATTGCTGAGTACCGGTGTTTTCGGAACTGCATTTGTGTTTTTAAGTCTTCGTCAAACGCTTGTTATAAAAAGATTTTTCGCCACACCAATCAAGCGACCATACATTGTTCTCGGTGAAGCAATGAGTCGAATTGTTTTCGGTTTAATCGGCGCCGCATTTATTCTCACACTCGGTCATTTTGCTTTTGGGTTCACCATGATACACGGTATTGTAACATTCCTCACCATGATGCTGCTATGCGCTATCGGATTAATTATTTTCATGGGATTTGGATTTGTGGTAAGTGGCTTGGCAAAAAACGAAAGCGCTGTTCCGCCAATAGCAAATCTGATTACACTTCCACAATTTCTTTTATCCGGAACATTTTTTTCCATCACAAATTTTCCAAATTGGCTCCAACCATTTTGCAGAGTTTTACCGCTCACATTTTTAAATGATGCCATGCGAAAAGTTTCGTTTGAAGGTGCGGGCTTCATAGATATTTGGAAAGACCTTGGTGCACTCGGCATTTGGGGAATCATCGTTTATGCACTTGCAACTAAGTTGTTCAGGTGGGAATAAAGAAATAAGATTTCTGATTTTAGATTTTTGATTTTAGAATATTTAAGATTTTGGAATGATGAATTCAATTGAGCCACAAAAGCCATCCGATACCGAAGCGGTATCTGCACATATTAAAAAATCAGAACCTGCTCTTGCGAAAACAATTGAGTACTTAAGAAAAATTATTCTCAGCACAGATAAACAAATAGGTGAGCGAATCAAATGGAACAACCCGAGTTTTTATTATACAGGTGGAATGAAACCATTCAATCCCAAAGAATACAAACGGGAAATAATTGTTTTCAATTTACACAAAGAAAGAATCATGCTCGTATTTCCGAGTGGCGCAAAAGTCAATGACGAATCAGGACTATTAGAAGGAGATTATAAAGACGGAAGAAGACTAGTCACTTTCAAAGATTTGAAAGATGTGAAGTCGAAAGAAAAATCACTTCAAAAAATTATCAAGGATTGGTTGAAGTTGATTGATAAATAATTTTCAATAAATCAAATTCAAAGGTGCTCCCTCATTTTTATTTTCCGGAGTGTATCAGTTGAAAGCGCATCCGCATCTTTTCCAAAAGCAGCGACTAAAATTCCTTTTAGTTTGTGCTTGTCCGATGAAATAGCATAAACGACCTCTTCATCATCCGGGTCAGTATCACCTTCGAAGCGATAAAATTTATCAATCAGAAATTCTTCTGGCGAAATTTTCAGGTCAAGGTTTTTACACTCCACACAATTCGACTGAATGTTGAAGTCTTCAGTATATCCATCCTGCTGTAACAGTGTAACAGCTTCAGAAAGTGTTTCGGGATTTTTCATATCATTTAGATAAATTAAAAATCTTTAAACTGTAATTTGTATTAACAAAAATCTGAAATCTTCAATCTTAAATAATCTTAATTCTAAAATCTCAACTCAAAAATGCAATATTCCTTTTCATCCCCGCTAATTTAGTTCGCTTGATTGGGGAATCTTTAAACAATTTATTAAAAACTTCATCAGTCATTTCAATCCAGTCGCGCGACGATAAATTTAATTTCTCCTGCTTTGAATTGAATTGCGGTGTATCATGCGGTTTCGAAAACCGGTTCCACGGACAAACATCCTGACACACATCGCAACCAAAAGCCCATCCATCCATTTTGTTTTTAAACTCCTTTGGAATTTCATCCTTCAATTCAATGGTTAAATAAGAAATGCACTTACTTCCATCCACCACTTTATCCGGAAGAATCGCAGCAGTTGGGCAAGCATCAATACATTTTGTACAGGTGCCGCAATAATCATTCGTCATTGCCGAATCATAATTCAGTTCAATATCAAGAATTAATTCCGCCAGAAAAAAATAAGAGCCGGAATTTTTATTAATCAGCATTCCGTTTTTTCCAATCCAACCTAAACCGGTTTTCTGTGCCCATGTTCGCTCGAGTACCGGTGCTGAATCAACAAATGCTCTTCCGTTTACTTCACCCATATTTTCATTGATGAAAGCAAGCAACTCCGTCAGTTTTTCTTTTATCACAAAATGATAATCCTTACCAAAAGCATACTTCGAAATTTTTGGTAAATCTTTCGGCTGCGCTTCTGCAGGAAAATAATTCATCATTAGCGAGATAACTGATTTTGCATCCGGCACTAACTTGCGTGGATCCACTCTTTTGTCGAACCAGTTTTCCATGTAGTTCATTTTTCCATGCAGGCCTTGCTTCAACCAGTTCTCCAATCGCCGCGCATCATCATTTAAAAAATCTGCTTTTGCAATTCCACAAAAATCAAAACCCAACCTCGTTGCTTCGGTTTTAATTTGTTGAGTAGTGTTTCGAATTGCAAATGCTTCCATGTGTGGTCAAAAATAATTGCATCCAAGTGAAATCACTTTTTTATGTTTAGCGATAAATAAATTTCAAACATGAAAAAAATAATTTCGATTGCTTGCTCGCTTTGTTTTGCAATCATCTTACTTCAGGCATGCAGTAGTTCAAATACCACCGATGTAAAAACTACTCCCGAGATGGAAGAATTTATGAAAGCACTTGATGGAAAATATCAAAGTGTAACAGATGCCATCACAAAATTCGCTGCAAAGTCAGATTTGAATACTGCTGACATGGATACGAAAGATTTGCGCGACCCCGTAATTATAAATGCCAGGGTCAGCGATTCAACTACCTGTTACACCATTAAAACAAATGATGGTGCTAAAGATTGTCAGTACGAAATAGGATGGAACAATGGAAAAATTATTTCCATTACTGATAAAACTCCGGAATAATTCCGATTAAAATTCAGATGGTAAAGCAGCGAGAGCCGGACTCTTTACTTTAATTATTCCAATCCAGTTGAAAAATAATATTACCGGATAAAGAGGGTCAATCTCGTACCATCGTTTTCCGAAATTTATAGATGACGGATATTTGTGGTGATTGTTGTGATACGATTCGCCAAGCATTAAAATATCAACCCGGAATAAATTCTTCGAAGTATTATCCTGTGCGTACTTCGTGTTTCCGTATTTATGAGCAAACCAATTGATGATTGCGCCATGAAAAGGCCCCATCACAATTTGTATTGGCAACAAAAGATAAAACCACGCAGAAGGAGCGAAGATGATGTAGAAAGCAACATAAGCAGCAGTCCACAAAATTCGCGAGAACCAGGTGTGACCAAAATTATCTAACCACTTCCAGTTAGGTAAGTTCTTCTCAAACCGTTCTTCGAAATGAATTTTCTGTTTAAACAAATCCATGTAAACTTTTGCGGTTGCCCACATCATCGTAAAAATGCTTCCGAAATATTTCGGCGAATGCGGATCTTTTTCCGTGTCAGTATAAGCGTGATGTGCGCGATGCAGTATCGCATAAGTGCGCGGACTCAGGTACGAGGAGCCCTGAAAAACATAAGAAACGACATAAAATGTTTTCTCCCAGAATTTATTCATCGTGAACGCACCATGTGCTGCATAACGATGATAAAAGAATGACTGAGTGAAAAGAGAAAGGTACCAGTGCAGTACGAAGAAGAGGATTATTGCTACCATAATTTATTGAGACGGCTAAGAAACGATTTAATTGTTTGACCCCTGAATTTAACTCAGGTTGTTAGCAACAATGATAACTAAAGATGACTATTCGTGCAAAAACTTATATCACCATTTTAGTATGAGAATTATCATTTTGTCAATAGCGTTTCTGTTTATCAGACAAGAAGTCTAATTCCATTTGTGATTCAAGTCATAATTTCTGAATAAACAATGCATCACATTCGTGGACTTAGATTTGAGATGCAGCAGTAAAAAATAAAGTAATATGAACTTAAATCAATTCACAATTAAATCGCAGGAAGCCGTTCAGAAGGCGCAGGAAATTGCAACCGGTTTTCAGCAACAGCAATTAGATACCGCACACATTCTGAAAGGAATAATTGAGGTGGATGAAAATGTTACACCGTTTCTGTTGAAGAAATTAAGCGTGAATGTTTCATTATTAGAGCAAAAGGCAGATGCAATTATTCAGAAGCAACCAAAAGTTTCGGGCGGACAAATTTATTTATCGAACGAAGCGAACTCGGCAATTGCAAAAGCGCAATCGCTGTTAAAAGAATTCGGTGATGAGTTTGTTTCCATTGAACATTTATTGTTAGGAATACTTTCCGGAAAGGATGAAACAGCGCGATTGTTAAAAGAAAGCGGTGTGAATGAAAAAGATTTGAAAACCGCCATTAAAGAATTGCGCAAGGGCAGCACGGTGAAAGATCAGAATGTGGAATCCACTTATAATGCACTGAACAAGTATGCAAAAAATTTAAACGACCTGGCGCAAAGCGGAAAATTGGATCCCGTGATTGGTCGCGATGAAGAAATCCGTAGAGTGTTACACATTCTTTCGCGCCGCACAAAAAATAATCCTGTGCTGGTTGGTGAACCCGGAGTTGGTAAAACGGCAATCGCTGAAGGCATCGCGCACAGAATTGTAAATGGCGATGTTCCTGAAAATTTAAAATCCAAAATCATTTACTCGCTCGATATGGGTGCGTTGATGGCGGGTGCAAAATATCGCGGTGAGTTCGAAGAAAGATTAAAAGCCGTGGTGCGCGAAGTAACTGAAAGCAATGGCGAAATCATTTTGTTCATTGATGAATTACACACACTCATTGGA
>JAHEZG010000456.1 GCA_023251195.1 Chitinophagaceae bacterium
CAGTAATTTTTCGTTCGTAACCCTTCGCATCGCAGTTGGCGAAAAATTTTTCTTTCACTTTATCAAACTCTTCGCGCCCGCGAAATTTCCCCGACATGCCGCGCCGCAACATATCAGCTTCAGTGAGTGTGAGCCCCGCAAAGTAGTGCGCCACTTTTATCACATCTTCCTGATACACCATGATGCCGTAAGTTTCGGCCATCAGTTCCTGCATGAACGGATGAATGTATGTGCGCTGCGAAGCATCACGATGGCGAACAATGTATTCGCGCATCATACCCGAACTCGCCACGCCGGGGCGAATGATAGAACTTGCTGCTACAAGCGAGAGGTAATTATCTACTTCCAGTTTTTTCAGCAACATGCGCATCGCAGGGCTCTCAATGTAAAAGCAACCCATGCACCGCGCATCGCGCAGGTTGGCTTTCATGTTTTCGTCGCACTTAAATTTTTTTATATCGTGAATATCAATTTCAATGTTGCGGTTTTGTTTTACAATTTCCACTGTGTCTTTTATGTGCCCGAGTCCGCGTTGTGAGAGAATATCGAACTTATACAATCCCACATCTTCCGCTTCAATCATACTGAATTGCGAAACAGGAAAACCTTTTGGCGGATTGCTCAGTGCGGTATAATAAGTCAATGGTTTTTCTGAAATTAAAATTCCGCCTGCGTGAATACCGAGGTGCGCAGGGAAACCATACAAGCGCTCGACATAACGGTAAATTAATTTTCCGGTTTCGTGTGTTGGTTCGCTTCGTTTAAAATTATCGGCGAGCGAATCAATTTCATTTTTCGGTAAGCCAAAAACTTTTCCCAACTCACGAATCACCGCGTTGGCTTTGAACTCGCTGTAAGTGGCAAGCATGCTGGCGCAGTAATTTTTTCCGTACTTGTTCAGAATAAATGCAATCACTTCATCGCGGTCTTTCCAGCTGAAATCCAAATCGAAATCGGGCGGACTGGTGCGCGATGGATTTATGAACCGCTCGAAATACAAATCCAGATCAATTGGGTCAACATCCGTTATGCGCAGCAGGTAAGCCACCATGCTGTTAGCGCCGCTACCGCGACCGATGTAAAAAAAATTCTTCCGTTGTGCGAACGATACAATGTCGTGATTGATGAGAAAGTACGAAGCAAAATTTCCTTCGTGTATCATGCGCAGTTCTTTTTCCAGTCGCTCCAGAATTTTTTCATCGACATTTTCATACCGATACTTCAGTGCATCGTAACTGAGCTTGCGCAATAGCTGCATGTCGCTTTCCACGCTGCCGGTAAACTCATTTTTGTTCTTGCTTTTTCCGAAATCAAAATCAATGCTGCATTGCGCCAATAATTTATTTGCATTATCAATGAGGAAAGGAAACAGTGCGAAAATTTTTTGCGCTTCGCTTTCAGTCATCATTACTTCGGTTTCATCAGCAGTTTCAGTTTCAGGTAATTTACTGAGCAAAGTATTGTTGGCAACAGCTCGCAACAACCGGTGAATGTTAAAATCAATTTTAGTGCTGACGGTTACCGTACACAGCGCCACTAATTTTTCCGGCTGATTTTTCAGTTTGGAAAAAAGCAGTTTGTTAATGTCGGCTGGTCGAATGCCGATGAATTCATTTTCATTTAGTGTGGGTGGTTGCTTGCCATAAGGATAAATTATAAATACATTTTCGAAAGCAGGTGCTTGTGTGGTAATCGGTTCTTCAGTTTGTAAATGATGCGTGAGTAGTTCATTTAACTCACGAAAGCCTTCGTTGTTTTTTGCAATGCAGATGAATTGTTGTTGTGCGCCGTTGCGAAAATCAATGCCAACTACCGGCGCAACATTGAATTTCTGTGCAAGCCGAGCAAAGTCGAGCACACCTGATGTGTTGTTGATGTCGGTGAGTGCTATCCGTTTGATGTTGTTCTTTTTCGCCTCGCTGAGTAACCGCTCAATGCTGAGTGCGCCGTATTTTAAACTGAAGTAGCTGTGGCAATTGAAAAACATAATGATTGTAATACAGACAAATATATACTTGTAATACAATCACATCAAAAAAAATAGAAATCAATTTAGAAAAATCATCGTCAAAATAAAAAATATCAGATGCATGAAAACAAAAATCCCCCTCCGGCAAAGCCGAAGGGGGATTAATGTTAGTTCAGATAGTTATTCTACTGATCTTTACTTGCTGATGTTTACGCGGGTAGTAAAGGTGGCTTTGTCGCCTACCA
>JAHEZG010000004.1 GCA_023251195.1 Chitinophagaceae bacterium
TTTTTGTGTTGATGGAATAATGATTGGAATGATTGACCAACAACTCATCATTCATCAATTTTCTTCCAACCAAATCAAACATTTCAATGGAGCGGACAATGGTGGGTGATGAAAAGGTGATTTCCACTTTTTCAGTGGCTGGGTTGGGATAGATGGCGATTTGCTGTTGCAGTAAATTATGAATGCCTTCAGGATTCAAATCACATTCAAGTGAATCGGGAGAAACACAAACATCATCAATGTAATAATAAGATTCATCAAAATTGCTCATTTGAGTTCCAATGCCTACAAATAATGTATCACAAACGCTGTCCTTAAAAAAATTTCCAATGAGTAAATATTTATATGCAGAATCTGCAATGAAACTTCCAGATAATACTGTCCAATTTATTTTATTAGAAAATATTTGTTGAGCCTGAAGCTGAGCATGATTGTTTGGTAATGCAGGATTAGTAAACTCATCAAATGGAACTGTAGAAAATAAAACTCCTAAATTATTAACTGCATAATTAGAACTATCAGACAGGCTTGATTTAAAACTTACATAATATTTAGTTCCTGAAATCAACTCAGAAGATAATTGTGTTCCAATATACTCTCGCCAATCTTCAATATATTTTACATAAGCAATTAGACCGCAGTAAGCATTACCAGTGGCTGCATTTTGCTCACCATAATAATTATATGGAACACCTACATCTCCTGGAATGCTACAAGAATTAAAATAATCTGACGACTGACCGAATGCTTCCCAACCTGTTGCATAAGAAACTTGATCTTGAGTTAATGGACAAGAAACAGTATCCTCAAAACTCGGATTAGGCACAAGGTTTTGCGCAGATAATTTTTCAGCAGAAAATAAAATAAAGAAAGCAACGGATAAAAAGCTGAAGTTGATTTTCATTTTATAAATGTAAAATAAAAAGTAGTGTTACCCTGCTCCACTTTTTGATTTTTGATATTTAATTTTTGATTTACCTAAACAGGTTTGAATCTTTCAAATGCCTGCTTGCACGAAAAACAAAAATGTGTGCTGCGGCAAAGGGTGCTTCCGAAAATAGAATTCATAGTTGTGTCTTCGCTGCCGCAATGCGGGCACTTGCTGTGCGCAATTTCTTCCATCCCGAAATTACCGCAGTGGCGCTGCGGAGTTCCAAGCCCGAAATTTTCCAGCAGTATTTTTCCGTTGGGGGTTATGCGGTCGCTGTTCCATACAATTGAATCATCTAACTGCACTTCCACATTTTCATAACCAAGCGATTCCACTTTTTTCTGAATTGAATCTTTAATCACATGAATGGCAGGGCATGCGGTGAAAGTTGGAATCATTTTCACGCGTACACCTGTAACAGTTTCTTCCACACCGGTAATCATGCCCATATCAATCACCGATAGTGTCGGAATTTCCGGGTCCATCACTTCTTCAAGTGATTTATAAATTTCTTGTTGGTTGAAAATTGTTGCGGTCATTGTTTTATCATTTAAACTCCTAAAACTCCTTTGTATTTACTCCTATGACTCCTAGTAAAAATTTTAACTGGGAGTTTTAGGAGTTTATTTTAGGAGTCATAGGAGTTTTGTTTTTCACCATTCTGTTCCCTCCGCTTCACTGCTTATCACTTCCGCCATTTCAGTTAACAGTGGTTGCAACTGGTCGGTGTGGTAACCCTTTCTTCCACCATAAACAGGAGCTGACGATGATGGAATTTTCAGGTTTGCTTTTTCAATGATGGGCGAAATTTTTTCCATCCACTTTTGCTGTAACACTTTTTCGCCGTCGAATATTTTTTCAGCAATTAATTCTGCTTCGAAATCTGATGGTTCAAAAATTCCGAGAGCATAATTCCACAATTCATTCAATGCACTTTGCATGCGCGCATGACTTTCTTCGGTTGCATTTCCCAATCGCGTGAGCCAGGTATCGGCATGCAGCACATGATATTTTAATTCGCCTTTTATTTTTTTCGAAAGTTGCGCAAGCGGCGCGAACGATGAAGTCGAAAGCATTTCGTACCGGATAAAATCAGCGTGGTCGAATAAAAAATGACGCACCAGACTGAAATCATATTCGTGATTCGATAATTCCACCAACTGGCAATTCATTAGTTCATTTTCCTTCCTGAAAAAAGCGAGCTTGTCAGGATTCGCCGTTTGAAATTCTTTTTCCAGAATAGAATAGTTCGCCAGTGCGTGACCGATTTTATCCTGCGCCATACTTGAGAAGGCAATGTCTTCTTCCATAATGGGTCCCATGCCCGTCCACTCACTCATGCGGTGACCGTATATCAATTCGTCGTCAGCCATTCTGAACAATAAATTTTTTATCGCTTCCATAGTTTATGCCTTTTGCTTGCTTTTTTTATAACGATTAATTTTTTCCATCACTCTGAATCCCGATGCTTCGCGATATTGTTTTTCGGGTGCAGTGGCATTGTCGAAAATATCTTCGTCATCATAACTGAACGAAAAAATGTCGGATGATTTTGTCACCCACAAATTCACGCACGCCAATCGCCGACCGAATTGTTCTTTCGCAAACAACAGCGCGAGTTGCGCATCGGGCGCATGCACAATGCCGACATGCACATGCTGGTCGCCGCGTTTTTTCTGATGAAAAACTTCCCACGAAATCCAGTGTTCGTTTTCGCCGATTGCGGTGGTGCCGTAAGTGCTTTCTAAATCAACGCGCTTAATGCGCGGGTCGAGTACCGGAGTGTTTAAAGGTATCTTGCTCATGCAAATGGAATTACAACTTTTTGATTCGGATTCATCATGGCGGTGCGCACCCACTTGCCATGCTCTTCAACATACTGACGAACAGCGAGGCGCTCGGCATTGCAAGGACCATCGCCATTTATCACGCGCTTAAATTCATCCCAGTCGGGGTCGCTGAATTCCCATTGTCCGGTTGCTTCATTCTTCTTCAGGTTTGGGTCAGGAATGGTGATTCCGATTTCCAGAATCTTCGGCACATACATATCCAGAAACTGATTTCGCATATCGTCGTTGGTTGCCATTTTCACTTTCCATCGCATCAGCTTCGCCGTGTGTTCCGAAATTTTATCGGGCGGTCCGTGAAAGTGCATGATGGGTTTCCACCAGCGGTTGAGCGCATCCTGCAGCATATCGTGTTGCGCTTTTGTTCCGGTTGCCAATGTGATAAATGCATCGTGACCTTGTTTCAGGTGAAATGATTCTTCATAACAGATGCGCTCGAGCGCGCGGCAGTACGGACCATACGAACCTTTCGAATTCGCCACCTGATTGACAATGGCGCCCGCATCAATCAGAAAACCAATGACTGTTACATCAGCCCATGTTTTTGCCGGATAGTTAAACACATTACTGTACTTCGATTTTCCAGTGAGCAAATCATTAATCATTTGCTCGCGCGATTTGCCGAGTGTTTCAGCAGCACTGTACAACAAATGCGCGTGACCAATTTCGTCCTGCACTTTTGCAATCAGCGCGAGCTTGCGGCGAAATCCCGGGGCGCGTGTAATCCATGTGCCTTCGGGCAAAGCGCCAATCACTTCGCTGTGCGCGTGCTGCTCAATCATGCGAATGAGTTGCTTGCGGTAATCAGCAGGCATCCAGTCGTGCGGTTCAATTTTTTCGCCGCGGTCAATGCGCGCTTCAAACTCCGCAAGTTTTTGTGCATCATCAATCGGTGATGTTGCCTCCTGTTTTTCTTCCTGAATATATCCTCCTCCGTACATGGCTTTTTTAGTTTGTTGTTTAATTATTTGTTTCGAGTTTCGGGTTTTTAGTTTCTGGTTTCGCGCTTCGAAAAGCTCAGCGCGACAGTCGTTGTCGTGTGGAAATTGTTGAAACACCTTTGTCATCCTGAGCTTGTCGAAGGATGCGCAATTGCGATTTGTATTTCATCATCAAATTATCAAATCTCCAAATCATCAAATCAGTATTTTAGTATTCCATTTAAAAAAACTTCCACCATTTGTTCTGCTATTTCTTCGGGCTGTAATTTTCCTTTCGGTGTAAACCATTCGTAGATGCCATTCATAGCTGAGAAGATTACGAACAAGGTTAATTTCTCATCTCTGATTTGAAATTTTTTTTCTTCTGCTCCTGCTTTTAAAATGTTCTTGTAAAAATTTTCGTAGCGCTTGCGCATCAGTTTAAAATCAGAAAGAAATGGTTCACTCAGGTGTCGCCATTCATGCAGAAACACTACTGACGAATCCATGTTTTGTGTGATGATGCGAATGTGTGCTGTTACAGCTTGCTTAAATAAATCTTTTGCCGGAAGTTTTTTTCGCTGCAATTCGTCTGACGATTTTAAAAACTGTTCTGCCAGTTCAAAACAAATGAGCTGAAGAATTTCTTCCTTTGATTTTATGTGGCTGTACAAACTCGCCGCTTCAATTCCCAGTTCTCCTGCAATGTGCCGCATGGATGTGGCGGCATATCCCCGCTCACGAAATAAGTTTTTCGCTGTATGATGAATCTGTTGCTTTCTGTTTTTGATAATTGCGGTTGCCATCCTAACTAACGGTCGTTAGGCAAATATAAAACCAGGGTTCAACTTTCCAAACTTTCATTTCACCAATTAGTTTTATAGGAAAAGAAATTAAATCACTTTCGCAGTCAATAATTTCTTCCAATGAAAATTCAACAAGGCAAGTACATTATTTCAGATGAAAAAGATTTGATGGATATAAAAATTATTCATCAATATCTTTCTGAAGAATCTTATTGGTGTGCGGGAATTCCGATTGAAGTGGTAAAGAAATCCATTGATGGCGCGCATTGCTTCGGAATTTTTCACAATGAAAATCAAATTGGATTTGCACGAGTCATTACTGACCACGCAACATTCGCCTATCTCGCCGATGTTTTTGTTTTATCCGGACACCGCGGAAAAGGATTGTCGAAATGGCTGATAAAAACCATTGTTGATAATCCTGAATTACAGGGATTAAGAAGATGGATACTCGCCACTCGCGATGCTCATGCGCTGTACGAACAATTCGGATTTACATCACTTGCAAAACCCGACAGATTTATGGAGCTGCACAACCCGAATGTTTATCAGAAAAACGGCTGAAACAATTTTTTTCTTTATCAACAATGTGTGATTACATTTGCGACGGATTAGTGATGAGGGGACAATGTCCCCTTTTTTATTATGAATAACTCAGAGCTTCAAAATAAGATAACAGCCATTTTGGAACCCGAACTGCAACTGCACGACTGGTTTCTGGTGGAATGCAAAGTGCAAAACGGAAGGGTGCAGATTGCAGTAGATGCCGACAATGGATTCACCATTGAAAATTGCGTGAAGCTAAGCAGACTGCTGGAATCGGAATTGAATGCAGAGTTTCCGTTTTCAGATAATTACTCACTTGAATTGGGAAGCCCCGGAATGGGAAATCCATTTAAAGCGTGGAGACAGTACAAAAAATACATCGGGCGAAAAGTAATTGTCATCACCACCGAAGGGCAAACAAAGAATGGAAAAATGATTGAAGTGAGCGACACCCGCATCGTGCTCGAAACAACAAAAACAGAAAAGAAAATTGAAACAGTGACCGGACAAATTGAAATTCCTTTTACTCAAATTAAATCAACCGCATTGGTTGTTACATTTTAAAACACAGTTCGAAAACCATGAACAACATTGAGCTGATTGAATCATTCTCAGAATTCAAAGAGCAAAAAAACATTGACCGCCCAACCATGATGAAGGTGCTGGAAGATGTATTCCGCACGCTTATCCGGAAAAAACATTTGTCGGATGAAAACTTTGACATCATTGTAAACACCGAGAAAGGTGATTTGGAAATATGGCACCGCAGAGAAATTGTTGCAGATGGCGCAGTTGAAGATCCTGTAAAACAAATTTCGCTTTCTGATGCTCAGTTAATTGAGCCCGATTTTCAGGTTGGAGAAGAGGCTATTGAAGAAGTGAAGATGGCTTCATTCGGTCGTCGTGCAATTTTATCGGCTCGCCAAACTCTTGCGGGTCGTGTTTCTGAATTGGAAAAAGACGAACTCTTTAAAAAATATACTGACCGTGTTGGTGAAATTATCAGTGGTGAAGTTTATCAAACCTGGAAAAGAGAAACTTTGTTGATTGACGATGAAGGAAACGAATTGATTCTTCCAAAGACCGAACAAATACCTGCCGACTTTTTTAAGAAGGGGGATAATGTTCGTGCTGTTTTAAAATCAGTTGAATTAAAAAATAATGCGCCGATGATTATTCTGTCGCGCACTGATCCATCATTCTTAGCCAAACTTTTAGAACAAGAAGTTCCTGAAATATTTGATGGATTAATTACCATTAAAAAAATTGTTCGTGAGCCGGGCGAGAGAGCAAAAGTTGCGGTTGAGTCTTATGATGATCGCATTGATCCCGTTGGAGCCTGTGTTGGAATGAAGGGTTCGCGCATACATGGTATTGTTCGTGAATTAAAAAATGAAAACATTGACATCATCAACTACACTAATAATATTCAGTTGATGATTGCCCGCGCATTAACTCCGGCGAAAATCACTTCAATGGAAATTAATGAGGAGAAAAAAAGTGTGTCGGTTTATTTGAAACCCGATCAGGTTTCATTGGCAATTGGTCGTGGCGGTGTGAACATTCGTCTCGCAGGTCGCATTACAGGATTGAGCATTGATGTGTTCCGCGACACCATGGAAGAAGGCGAAGATTTTGATATTGACCTGGATGAATTTTCAGATGAAATTGAAAGCTGGATCATTGATGAATTAAAAGCAATTGGTTGCGACACTGCAAGAAGCGTGTTGGAATTGAATGCCGATGAGTTAGTGCGCCGCTCTGATTTAGAAGAAGAAACAGTTAAAGAAGTTATCCGGATTCTGAAAACAGAATTTGATGACGAAAAGAAAAAAGCAGAATAATAAAACTGAATGTCAGAAACAACAACCGGAGAAAAACGGATAGCAGCAGTAGCTCGTGAACTCAATGTGGGTTTAAATCACCTCATTGATCATTTAAACGGCAAAGGTTTTAAGGTGGAAAATAAACCAACCACCAAAATTACCAATGAGATGTACGAGGCATTGCTACGCGAATTTCAAAAAGATAAAACTGAAAAAATTCAGGCCGATAAAATCAGTCTGGGAATAAAAGCGGCCACCGCTCCGGCAAAAGATAAAATAGAGGAGAAAGAAGTGCGCGCTGCACAAATTTCGAAAGAGAAAGAAGATCAGGCCGAAGAAGTTTTAATAAAAAATTCTAAAACGGCTCCGGCAAAAACAGTTGAAAAGAAAAAGCCAGCCGAAGAGCCGGTTACTGTAAAGAAAGCCGAAAAAAAAATTGAAAAGCCGGAAGAAATTAAACCCGAAACCGAAAAGCCAAGTGAAAAAATAATAAAGCGTGGTAAGGCCGAAAAAGTTGAGGGACCAAAAATTATCGGCAAAATAGAATTGCCCGTTGAGTTGCCTCCCGATGATCGCGGGAAGAAAAAAGCTGCACCGAAAGTTGCTGCTAAAAAAGGCAAGAAGAAAGAAGAAGATGCTCCTGTTGTTGAAGATGTAAAACCGGTTGAGCCGCCATTTGCTGAAGTTCCAAAACCGGAACCACCTGAAACGAAAGAGCCACCTGCAGAACCAACTGCTGATGCTGCTGATTCTACAACCCCCGAAGATCCAAATCAACCTACACGCAAAACTCAATTCTCTGTTTTATCGGGTCCGGTTATTATGGGCAAAATTGATTTGGGTTCAGTAAAAGATAAGAAGCCTGATTACTCAGATATTATAAAAGGCGACCGCGAAAAACGGAAACGCAAAAGAATTTATAGTTCAGAACAAGGCCCAACAAACAAGCCAGCACCAAGTGCAAGTGGCGGCGGAACAGGAACAGCTCCTCCACCAAAACCGGGAGAACGCCGACCATTTACTCCACCAACATCACAACCGCCGCGTCGTGATAACAACAGAGGAACAGATAATAACAGAGGTGGAAGCGACAGAGGAAGAAGTGATCGTAACAGAGGTGTTAAACCACCAGATGTTCCGCAAGAAGTTTCTCAGAAAGAAATTCAGGATAAAATTAAAGCAACACTTTCGCGCCTTGGTCAGCATGGTGTGAAGGGTGGCAAGGGTGCGAAAACAAAATTGCGCAAACTCAAACGCGAAGTTGCCGCTGAAGAAATGGGGTCGGAAGATGGGGCAAAAAAAATTCAGTTGACCGAATTTATTTCTGTTTCTGAGTTAGCAAGTTTACTGAGCGTTTCAGTTACTGATGTTATAAAAAATTGCATGAACCTCGGAATCTTTGTTTCCATCAATCAGCGATTGGATGCAGAGATTATTGAATTGGTAACACATGAATTTGGTTTTGAAGCTGAGTTTATTGGTGTAGAAGCGCAGGAAGAACAGGAAGAGTTTGTTGATGAGCCTGAAGATTTAAAACCTCGCCCACCAATCGTTACCATCATGGGGCATGTGGATCATGGTAAAACTTCGCTCTTGGATTATATCAGAAGCGCGAATGTTGTAGCAGGAGAAAAAGGAGGAATCACTCAGCACATTGGTGCTTATGAAGTGGAGTTGGCCGATAAAAGAAAAATTACTTTCCTTGATACACCTGGTCACGAAGCGTTTACTGCGATGCGTGCACGCGGAGCAAAAATTACTGACATTGTAGTTATTGTAATTGCTGCAGATGATAGTGTGATGCCGCAAACAAAGGAGGCAATCAGTCACGCACAAGCTGCTGGTGTTCCAATGATTTTTGCTTTTAATAAAATGGACAAACCGGGTGCTGATGCTGAAAAAGTTCGCAGTCAGTTGGCGAACATGAATATATTGGTAGAAGATTGGGGAGGAAAATTTCAGTCGCAGGAAATTTCAGCAAAGTCCGGAACCAATGTTCAATTATTGTTAGAGAAAATTCTGATTGAAGCTGATGTGTTGGAATTGAAAGCAAATCCTGATAAGCCTGCAATCGGTTCGGTGATAGAGGCTTCGTTGGATAAAGGACGAGGATATGTATCAACCGTTTTGGTGCAGGAAGGAACTCTTCGTCATGGTGATATAATAGTTGCCGGTGCAAATTCAGGAAGAGTGAAAGCAATGTATGATGAGCGCGGAAATAAAATTACTGTTGCTCCGCCTGCAACTCCGGTTTTAGTTTTAGGGTTGGATGGTGCACCGCAAGCCGGTGAAAAAGTTCGTGCGTTTGAAGATGAACAGGAAGCAAAACAAGTAGCAACCAAGCGCTCACAAATTTTGCGCGAGCAGGGAATCAGAACCAAGAAACATATTACGCTTGATGAAATTGGCCGCCGCTTAGCGCTTGGTAATTTCAAGGAGTTGAATGTAATTATCAAGGCCGACTTTGATGGTTCGGTGGAGGCGTTGACAGATTCATTACAAAAATTATCGGTTGCCGAAGTGCATGTGAATGTGGTGTATCGTGCTGTTGGGCAAATTACTGAGTCGGATGTGTTGCTTGCTTCTGCATCGGATGCCATCATCATCGGGTTCCAGGTTCGACCATCTTTGCAGGCACGCAAATTAGCTGAGAAAGAAAATATTGAAATCCGTTTGTACTCCATCATTTACGATGCGATTGAAGAAATTAAGGGTGCGATGGAAGGAATGCTTGAACCAAAAGTGGAAGAGCGTGCAGTATGTAATGTTGAAGTGCGCGATGTATTTAAAATTCCGAAAGTTGGTTCTGTGGCAGGTTGTTATGTAACTGATGGAAAAATTACACGACACACCAAGATTCACATTGTGCGTGATGGTATTGTAATTTTCACAGGAGAACTGGCTTCGCTCAAACGATTTAAAGATGATGTAAAAGATGTTGCCACCGGATTTGAGTGTGGTATCTCCATCAAAAATTACAACGATATAAAAACCGGGGATGTGATTGAGGGTTATGAAGAGGTGGAAGTGAAGCGGACGCTGTAATAATTTTTTAGAAAAGAAAAAATGGAAAAGCAGTCCGGATTCGGACTGCTTTTTTATTTTAAATGGAGTTTTTATTATCCTTTTTTCTTCCCAATCATTTCCTTGACAATTAAAATAAAAGAATATCTTTGACACGAACCCTTAACTTAATTGACAAAAAAAATATAGTCCGCATCGTTTTTAAAAAATAAAAAATACTCGCGGCTCTTTCTTTAAAACCAATTCAATAACCAACTACTTTTTTTCTTAACCCAATTTTCAGACCATGAACATTTATGTACGCAACCTTAGTTACAGTCTTCAGGAAGATGAATTAAGGGAGATATTTTCTCAGTGTGGAGAGGTATCTTCAGTAAAAATTATTAAAGACCGCGTAACCGGCCGCGCAAAGGGTTTCGGTTTTGTGGAAATGCCGAATGACGAAGAAGCAAAAGCTGCAATTGAAAAAATCAATGGCACTGATGTGAAAGAGCGTCGCATTGAAGTGAGCGAAGCACGCCCACCGCAAGACAGAGAAAAAAAGTGGTAATCACTTAAATCATAAAACAGAAAACCGGACTGATGTGAATCGCTCCGGTTTTTTTATTGAGAGGAAATGGACCGCAGATTTATTATGATCGTTATGATTTACGCTGATTAAATATTTATCAGAAAGTTTATTTCTTCAACATCTTTTCATATTTCATTCGGGTGTATCGCGCATATCCTTTTGCAATTTGGTAACCCGCTCTTCCATCTAAAAATCCGGCGCGAAGAATATAGGAACGAACAAATGCAAACACTCCGCTTGAATATGCTTTTATTAAACTGCTTTTTTTTCCTTCCTGCAACATGGCCTCTGCAGCAATGGTGCTGAACTTTTCCATCTGCACTTTATATTGTTCGGGGGTGCGAACGGTGTAGTGCAAAATATTTCCCGTTAAAGATTTTACTGTTGTGTTCTTATCCATCACCACCTTGTCGTGCGGATTGGTGCCGCCCCATTTTCCTTTTTGCTTATGCCACAGCCGAATTTTTTTATCGGGATACCAGACTCCGTGCTTTATCCATTTACCGCAATAATTATTCAGCCGGTTCATTAAGTATGCTTCGACAGGCTCAGCATGACAGGTAATAAAGTCAAGGATTTCTTTTTTCAATTCATCTGATAATCTTTCATCGGCATCGAGCGACACAACATAATTGTTTGAGGTTTGATCAAGCGCGAAATTTTTTTGCTGTATGTGTCCTTCAAATTTGTGTTGAATGAATTTTACATTTTTCGCTTTGCAGGTTTTTTCTGTTGCATCAGTTGAAAAAGAATCAACCACAATTATTTCATCTGCAATTTCTTTCAGTGAATCAATGCAGTCGCCAATATTTTCTTCTTCATTAAAAGTGATAATGGTGGCAGAAATTTTCATCCTTTCTTTTTTCGTAATTGAAAATAAATCAGAACTAAAAATATCAAGTACAATCCGTTTCCATTGCTATCGTCAATGGTTGCTTCGGTTAAATAAGATGAAAACAAAATGATGTGCAGGCAAACAAAAAGGGGGGCGGTATAATTTCGATTATAAAAAAGAGGGAACAAGGATGCAAACCAGAATAATGCAAATCCTATAAAACCTACCGATGCCAATTCCCATACGATTTGATTGTGGGGTAACTTGCTTGCGGTTTTTATTTCCGGGTCGGCATATTTTTTCAGCGCTTCATTTTTTACATCGCCGGCACCTACTCCAATCCAGATATTTTCTTTCCATATTTCTAATCCGTTTTTCATAGAAAGCAATCGGTTGGCGTCGCTCAAACCTGCAACCTGATTAAAAGAAAAATATTGGTCGAGGTCGTATTTCATATATTGAACCTTTGTTTTTACAGAGGGGAAAAAATTATACGCAACCACCGGAAGCAACATCAATATCACCAGCGCCAAAAATCCTTGCTTCCATTTTCGGAAAAGAAAAACATATCGGAGCAATAAAAAAATCGCGCATAAATAAAATGCGAGCAACCCGCTTCGCACCGCCATTACATGTAAAAACACAATTAAAAAAAATGTTGCAATAAGAGTTAAATATTTTTCTCCTCTGAATAATGGTTGAAAATCTCCATGGTATAAATACCAGCCTATAAAAACTGAAAAGCAAACCATTAAACTAAACCGTACATGACTATATGGAGTTTCCATTGTTTGCCCGGCCGAGTACATTCCGTTTATCTGATCATAATGTTCAATGTAATTAACCAGCACTGCAATGCTTGACACTACTATCAGCCACATAAAAAAATACAACAGCCACTGAAAGGTTTTATGTTTCATGTATCTGAGTGAAATCATTCCAACCGGAAGGAGAATGAATGGAAGACGAACATTTATCTTTTGCAGCCAGTATGGCTGGTCTTCAGAATAAATTCCACTTACTAAAAAAGTGAGGAAGAAAAGAGAGAGAATAAGTAAAACCCTGTCGCTGAAATATTCGTTAATATTTTCCCTCACATTTTTGTTAACTAAAGTATTAGCAACTAATAGCCCCATGCTTATACTTTGCAGCGCGTGCGAAAAAATTAAGCCCGCAAAAAGCATAAGCATAAATAACAAACTCAACTTATAATGGTCGGGTTGGCGGTTAGTGGTAAAAAGTGATAAAATGAAATTCATTAATTAGATTGTAAAATAAACCCGAATTCAACTATTTTTAAATCGTGACTGCTGAAGAAATAATTAAAAAAGAAAACGAATTGTTGTTTGAGCGGGAGTTTTTCCCGCATGCCGATGCATTGTACAATTTTGCTTATCATTTAACTTACAACGAAGATGATGCAAATGATCTTGTTCAGGATACCTTTTTAAAATCGTATCGGTTTATAAATTCTTATGAGAAAGGAACGAATGCAAAGGCTTGGCTGTTCAAAATTCTCAAGAACAGTTTCATTAATGAGTATCGTAAAAAAGCGCGCACTCCACATGAAGTTGACTACGAAGATTACATTGCCTACCATGATAGCGATGAAGCTTCAGGAATAGGCAGCCTTGATTTGCGCACAAATGTTTTTCAAAACATGATGGGCGACGAAATCACAACGGCCATTAATTCGTTGCCTGCCGATTTCAGAACTGTGGTGCTATTGTGTGATGTGGAAGATTTTACTTATGAGGAAATTGCAAAGATTGTGGATATACCGGTGGGAACTGTTCGTTCACGCTTGCATCGTTCACGCAATATGCTGAAAGAAAAATTACGCAATTACGCAAATACAAAAGGCATAAAAGAAATCAGATAAATAAAATGGACGACAAACAGCGATTACTCGATCGGCACAATTGCCAGCAACTCATGCGCAAGGTCATGCTTTTGCTCGATGGAGAAATGAGTGAAGCAGAAGAAAAAGATTTTCTGGCAAATGTTTCCATTTGCAACCATTGTCTTGAGTCATATCACATCGAAAAAAATTTTAAGGATTATATCTGTAATAAAATTGATCGCAAAAAAATATCTGTTGATGTGCTGTCATCCATCCGGGCACAAATAAAGAATCAACTCGACGCTTGAATAGCATTCAGGAAATGAATGAACCCGAAAATTTATTAGTTCAAATTCAAAACGGAAATTATAAAGCCCTTGCCCGTGCAATAAGTTTGGTTGAAAATGATTCGGAAGTTGGTTACCAGCTTTTACATCAACTGAAAATTAATTATCAGATTCCGGTTATTGGTTTCACCGGTCCTCCGGGTGCTGGTAAAAGTTCGCTGGTAAATGTTTTATTGAAAAAAATTGCAGCACAGGGGAAAAAAATTGCAGTGATTGCAGTTGACCCTACTTCCCCTTTTAATTTTGGTTCGCTGCTTGGTGATAGAATCAGATTGAGTGAACATTTTAATGATGAAAATATTTTTATCAGAAGCCTGGCAACACGCGGTGCTCTTGGTGGATTAACCGATAAAATTATTGAAGTGATTGATGTGTTGCGTGCTTCGGTTTTCGATTACATTTTTATTGAAACTGTTGGAGTTGGTCAAAGTGAAGTGGAAATTGCCGGACTTGCTGATACAACAATTGTGGTGCTTGTGCCTGAAGCCGGTGACGAAGTACAAACCATGAAAGCCGGTTTGATGGAAATCGCCGACATATTTGTAGTGAACAAAGCCGACCGCGATAGTGCTGATAGATTCGCAAAAAATATTTCACTGCTTGTTCATGAAAAAGAAAAAAGCGATTGGACCATTCCTGTAGTGAAAACCATAGCTTTAAAAAATGAAGGAACAGATGAATTAATTCAGCAGATTGAAAATCATCTTTCGTCGCCACACCAGAATGAACGAAAAGTTTTATTGATGGCCGATAAAGCAATGCAACTGATTATTAAAGAAAAAACAAAACACATTAATCGTATTGAGCTGCTTGAAAAACTGAAAAATGAAATGCGCCTAAAAAATTTTAATCTCTATCAGTTTGTTCAGTTTAATCTGAAAAAGAATTGAAGATTCTGATTTTATAAAGTGGTGGTCTTTAACCCTTTGGTTTTACCAACAATTTTTAAATAAAATGTGGGTTACTGTTGGTAACCGATCCTGCATTTGGTTTGTACTGCCTATTTTTTACATCAAGATTTTTATGATGTTTGTAAACCGGAAATTTTATTCACACAACAACATAATTTCAAAAACTGTGTTTGGAAATATTTATCAAGACCCACGGAAAAATTCTTTTTCACTTCGTGTGAATAACAGCGGTTAATGATTGATTAGTAGTGTTGTTGATTGTTAATGAAAATGTGAATAGTGTGATTGAGATATTGAAAACCGAAATTGCATCGGCGCGAAAAAAAACTTCTACACGAATTCACACCCTTAATAATTTGTAATAATAATTTTATAAAAAATTTATTTATAGATACTGTGGGTAACAAGAAAAAAATCTCCTATTGTAAAAATCATTTTTTTAAAAGAATTCATCTGTTACTTTTCGATTTTTAATGGCGAAAATTTTTTATGAAAAAAATTCTTTTGTTGATTTCAGTCAGTTTAATTGTATTAAGTAGTTGTAAGAAGAAATGCGGAAGTGGAACTTTGTTTTTTAAAAACATGACTACTGAAAACATTAAAATAACTGTTGGATATGAAGTGCCTTCAGGTTGCGAATCAGTTTTACCGGATGCTTCTTGCAAAACCATTCTACCAAGCGAAGGAGATTCGGTGTATTACAAAGCAGTTGGACTTTCATCTGCAAAACTCACAGAGAATAATGTTTACATCCCCGACTGTGTAACACATACCATAAATATTCACTGAAAAATTTATTAATTTAAAGTTGGTTGCGAAACTTCAACAGGAATTCCCTGCTTAACAATTTCAAGATAACCACCCTTAATATTTTTTACAATATCAAAACCTTTCCGTTTTAAAATGGAAGCAGCAATCATACTGCGGTAACCACCCTGGCAATGAACATATAAGCGGTCGGTAGTTTTTAATTCACCAATTGTGTTATCGAAATTTTGTAGCACACAATTCTCCGCGTTTTCAATATGACCTGCATCGTATTCCGATTCTTTACGCACATCAACTATTACAATATCTTTTTCGTGTTTCAAGTCCAGTTCAAATTCTTCGGCATCAATTGTTAAAACCATATCCAGTGGTTTTTCGGCAGTCATCCATGAATTATATCCACCACTTAAATATCCTTTTACATTTTCATAACCAACGCGAGCTAATCTTAAAATAGATTCTTCCTCTTTTCCTTCTGAAGCAACAATCAATAATGGTTGATTAATATCAATAATGGTTCCAACCCACTCAGCAAATCGTCCGTTCAAACCGATATTAATTGCTCCCTTCACAAATCCATTTTCAAAATCATCAGGGATTCTGGTATCTAAAACGAGCGCGCCATTTTTTATTTCGTTTTCAAAATCTGTTACACTCAGCGCTGTCAGGTTTCGATTCATGATTTCATCTAAAGAAGAATATCCTGATTTATTTATCTGTGCATTCAAAGGAAAATAAGCCGGAGGTGCTGATAAGCCTGAAGTAATTTCTTTTATAAATTCTTCACGAGTCATTTCCTTTAAAGCATAATTAAGTTTTTTTTGTTCACCAATAGTGCTGAAAGTTTCTTTACCTAAATTTTTTCCGCATGATGAACCTGGTCCATGCGCAGGATAAACAATCACATCATCATTCAATTTTTTCAATTTATTATTTAATGAGTCGTACAACATTCCAGCTAATTCTTCCTTCGTGATTTTTGCGCCAAACAAATCGGGGCGACCTACATCGCCAACAAAAAGAGTATCGCCGGTAAATACACAATATGGTTTTCCTTCTTCATTATTTAATAAAAAACAACTCGATTCAGGTGTGTGACCTGGTGTGTGAATCACCTCTATTTCACAATTACCAAGTTTAAATTTTTCACCATCACTTGCTTTATAAATTTTATAATCAGTTATAGCATTCGGACCATAAATGATTTTTGCGCCGGTTTTTGCCGCCAAATCAATATGTCCACTTACAAAATCAGCATGAAAGTGAGTTTCAAAAACATACTTGATTTTAACCCCGGCTTTTTCTGCCTTATCAATATAGGCCTGATAATCACGCAAGGGATCAATAACAGCAGCTACGCCATTGCTTGTTATAAAATAGGCAGCCTCTGACAGGCAATTGGTATAAAGTTGTTCAACAGTCATTTTTTATCTGTTTTATTGAAGGAGGCAAAAGTAAATCATTGATTTAATAAGGATTACTTCCAAATAATCGTTAAAATATAAGATTACAAGAAACTATTTAGTAATGGCAGCGAATAAGCGCCTTGATAAACACTGATAAAACACTAATTATATTCCAAATGTCTGATGCATTAGCGCATAAAATTTCTGACTTTAAACCAAGGGAAACCGAGGCAAAGCATATAATTAATTTATACCGCCTATTTAGTTTAATAGGTGCTTTAACTTATCCTGCTTTTTATTTTATTTTCAAATATGCGTATCCCGAAAGTCACGATTCATTTTTATTAAGAGTTGTAATATCAGCAATGTGTTTTGGAATTTTTTTCATTTCGTTTTCAGAAAAAACATTTCTTAATTATCTCAACAAAATTTTATACATCATTTCATTCAGTGCAGTCGCCCATTTTAACTATTTATTATGGCTGAATAATTTTCAGGTGTTTTATTACATCGGATTTATTATGGTTGTATTTATTTTCAGTTTCACCTTTAAGCGACTTACTGATTTATGGATATTTTTAATTTTCTCTATTCTATCCATAGCGGTTTCATCTTTTAATTTATTAGATCCACGCGATGCTTCATTTTATATTTTTTCATCCGGACTTTTATTTTCTGTTATTTCCATTGTGCTTTCAAATAAAATTCAGGCTGAAGACGAAACAAGCCTTGGAACTTATTTATTAGAATCACTTTATCAGGAATCGCCTGATGCAATTATAATTGTTGAGAAGAAAGCCGATAAAATTCTTAGGATAAATAAAAAGGCATTATCGCTTTTTAATATTGAGGATGAAGAAAAATTCGAATATCATCCGGTAAAAGAATTGATTGGAAGAGAGTTGAATAAATCAATGGCTATTTTAGAATTGAGCGTGCATGGCCGCCAGAATATTTGGGTGAACATTGCACGCGAAAATTTTTCAATTGAAGGCGAACATTATGGAATCATTCGGATACTGGATATTTCTGATGATAAAAAGCTGGCCGATGAATTACGATTAAAAGATAATTTACTAAGCGGTGTTACTGAGGCGTGCAGCAGCTTGTTGTTGAAAAAAGATTTTCAATCAGCAATAAAAGGGGCCATTAAAATGCTTGGAAAAGCAACCCGGGTTGACCGGGTTTATGTTTATGAAAATAATACAGACAGTGTTTCCGGAAAAACAACATTCAGTCATCGTTATGAATGGATAAATGACACCGATTCATTCAGAATTAACCGAACAAAACTTCAAAATATTTTATACGAAGATTTTCTACCTCGCTGGCATTATGAGTTAAGTGGTGGTAATACAATCAAAGGAAATGTTCGAGATTTTACAGATAATGAACAAGCCATACTTCAACCAAGAGGAACTCAATCTTTAATTGTCGTACCGATTTTTATTGATGAACGGTTCAGTGGTTTTATTGGATTTGATAATTGCCACAGCGAGCAGGATTGGAGCAACATTGAAGAAAGTATTTTACGAACAGCTGCTGCTGCAATTTCAGGCGCCATGAGCAAGCAATTAAAAGAGCGCGAAATTATTCTGGCAATGGAAGCAACTGAATCAGCTTCAAAAGCAAAAGAAAGTTTTTTAGCCAATGTGAGCCATGAAATCAGAACACCTATGAACGGCATTATAGGATTAACACAACTCATACAAAAATCAAAACTGGATGAAAAGCAATCGCAATACATTACCGCCATTAAACAATCATCAGAACATTTATTAGTCATCATAAATGATCTGCTGGACTTTTCAAAAATTGTTGCTGGCCAAATGGAATTCGAAAATATTGAGTTTGATTTATCTTCATTACTTTACAACATCAATCAGACTTATGGTAATCGTGCTTTGGATAAAGGAATTTTTTTACACTCAGATGTTGGAGAAAATGTTCCTAAAAAACTATTGGGTGACCCTGTTCGGTTGAACCAGGTGCTGGTTAATCTGGTTGGTAATTCAATAAAATTTACAGAACAAGGAGGGGTTACTATTCAGATAAAATGTCTGGAAGAAAAAAACAATTCAATCAACCTTCAATTCAGTATTAATGATACAGGAATTGGAATTCCTGAAGATAAAAGAGAAACCATATTCGAAAGTTTTAAGCAAGCAGAAAAAGATACTGCACGCAAGTATGGCGGAACAGGATTAGGATTAAGTATTGTAAAAAAAATATTAGACGCCCAAAATGGAAAAATCAGGATAGAAAGCGAACCAGGAAAGGGCTCCAGTTTTATTTTTGATTTATCATTTGAAATTCCGACCTCAGAAAAAATAAAAACTACAGCTACGGTAATATATCATCAACTTACCGGAGTTAATATTTTGTTGGCTGAAGATAATATGGTGAACCAGCTTTTAGCAAATGATTTAATTGCAGAGTGGGGCGCTCAAATTGATATTGCTGACAATGGAGAAATTGCAGTAAATAAACTTCGACAGAAAAAATATGATTTGATTTTAATGGATGTTCAAATGCCGGTTGTTAATGGATTAGAAGCAACCGAAATCATTCGAAAGTACTCTGATGAATCAATTAATAAAATTCCAATTATTGCCATGACTGCAAACGCCATAAAAGGAGATAATGAAAAATGTTTTGCAGCAGGTATGAACGATTACATTACCAAACCGTTTAAACCACTTGATTTAAATAATAAAATCTGGCAGTATATTTCAGATGAAAAAAAGTGTGCTGCCGAAGGAAAAAACTTACTAACTAAAAACGCATTATTCGTGGAACAGGAATTTACATCAACCATTATTGATCTTATTAACCTGAAAGAATTCTCCAGGGGAAAAAATGATTTCCTGGTAAAAATGCTGAAACTATTAATTGATCAAACTCCACCAGCCGTTCAGCAAATAGGTGAATCGATACCTAAAAATGATTGGGAGACCGTTCGGGGGCTTGCCCATAAAATGAAACCAAACATTGGCCTGCTCGGAAATCAGGATTTGAATGAGTTGATTTTGAAATTAGAAAAAAACGCCGATTCAAAAACAGAATTGGAATTACTACCCGATATATTTAACAACTTCAACCAGTTATTAATACCTGCTATGAACGAGGCTAAAAGAGCACTTGACTTTTATAGCAACTTTAAGGCGCAATAAAACAGTAACAATTATTTTATTTAAAAAATTTTGATTTTTAATAAATTCAATGAACCCGTTATTTGGTTTATTAAACCGAAATAAATTCCACCCCATCGAAACTTATTAGCTTGGTGTGTTCATATAAATACATTTGGTCATTAATAAAAACACCCGGATAATATTAAATGAAAAAAACACTTCTCATTGTTGACGATGAATTAAGCATTCGTCTGCTATTGGAACATTTTCTTGGTGAAGAATACAATGTTGTTACAACAGAAGATGGAATGAAAGCATTCAATTGGCTAGAAAAAGGGAATCATACCGATTTGATTTTAGCCGATCTTGAAATGCCGGTGCTTGATGGATTTGAATTATTGTTAAAACTACGAAGCAACAAAATCACCGAAACCATTCCGTGTATGGTTGTTACCGGTAAGGCTAAAACAGATAACTACATGAAATCTTTCAGGCTTGGAGCAAGCGATTTTTTACAAAAACCTTTTACACCGGAAGAAATAAAATCAAGGATTGAAATAATTTTAAAAGAAAAGGCACTTTAATAATACTCAATTGAGCGGAAGATGACGATCGTTTTTGTTAATCAGGATAAAATATTAAGGGAATCTTTTCTTGAGACTTTTCAGCAAACCAATAAAGTTTATTGTTTTAATGAAATGTTTGAAGCATATAAATGGATGAAAAAAAGTCTGGTTCCGCCAAATATGATTGTTACAGAAGTTGATTTGGTTGACCCATCGGGCCTTCAATCTTTAAAATTTCTCGAAACAAAAAGCAAACTTAAAGACACACTCTTAATTGCTTTTACCCCTGAAAATATTGAGCGAGATCAAATTTCTTATGTTGTATCAGAGGGAGCCGATGCCGTTTTCAGTAAACCCACACTACTTAGTGATATGAGTTCTTATTTAAAGTTTCTTGAATCTCCGCGAACCGGCTCTATTGCAAAACCCAAAATGCAAGCACACAAAAAGTAAGCTGCGGTTCAATACTCGTTTAAGGGTTAATATTTCTTTAATATCGATTATAAATTTTATTTAGAAGTTAATATTATTTTTGACCGACATAGATTTTCAATATGAAGTGTTTAGTAGTAGATGACGATAAAATTTCACGCGAATTAGTGTGTGAGTGCATTAAAGAAACCGAAGACCTAATACTGTCAAGTGTTTGCAATAATGGCATTGAAGCATCAAATTTTCTTAGTAATAATGAAGTAGACTTAATTTTTCTGGATGTGGAAATGCCTAAAATGAACGGGCTCGATTTATTAAAAAGCCTGAATCATAAACCGCAGGTAATTTTGGTTACCGCAAAAGAAAAATATGCTGTTGAGGCATTTGAATACGAAGTAACTGATTACCTCGTGAAACCAATTAATCATTCACGATTTGTTAAGGCGGTTCAAAAGGCCAGGGCAAAAAATAAACCCTCACAAATTGAATCGGTAAAAGCGGGTAATATTTTTATTAAAGTTGACTCTGAATTAATTAACCTGCCAACCACAGATATATTATGGATTGAAGCATTGGGTGACTATGTGAATTTTATTACCGCCGTAAAAAAGTATGTGGTATTAAGCACCATGAAAAATATTGAGGCAAAATTACCCGGAGCCGAATTTGTGAGAGTTCACAGGTCTTACCTGGTACGCATTGATAAAATAAAAAAGATATCAGAGGATATTTTACTGGTAGAAAATAAGCTGATACCGGTAAGTAAGTCATACAAAAAAGAATTGCTGGATCGTTTAACCACTCTGTGAAAAAATCAGCAGGCGCATTATTATTTTTTTACAAAACAATTTTTTCGTTCGTCTTCATTTGTATTTGCGGCTGCGCTAATGTGGTTGCGCCAACCGGCGGAGAGAGAGATGTTACAGCACCGAAAATTCTTTCCGCATCACCGAAAAATTTAACAACCAATTTTAAGAGTAAAGAGATTCGTATTTCGCTCGATGAATATTTCGCGCTGAACAATCCTGCTGAGGAAATTTATTTGTCGCCGATTGTGAACGGAAAACTGAAATGGAAAACCAGAAAAAGAAATTTGATTATCACACTTCCGGATTCACTGAAAGAAAACACAACTTACACCATTCATTTCGGAAATTCAATTGCAGATATTTCTGAGGGAAATAAATTGGAAGGATTCAATTATGTTTTTTCAACCGGCGATGTGATTGATTCATTTCGCATTCAGGGAATTTTGTCAGATGCAAAAACACAAAAGCCGCAGAAAGGATTTTTAGTGATGTTGTATTCTTCAACTGATGATTCTGTAGTGGCAAAGAGAAAGCCCGACTACTTTGCGCGAACAGATGAAAGCGGACAATTTGTTTTAGACCATTTGCACGAAGGAAATTATCGTCTGTTTTGTTTGAGCGACCAGAATTTGAATTATCTCTACGACCAGCCTAATGAAGAAATTGCTTTTGTGGATTCAATGATTTCCATTCACGATACAACGGCATTCTATTCTTTGAATTCATTTCTTCCAACAACAGATAAAACTGTTTTGCTTTCGGCTTCAACGAGCGACAACAAAAAAATCTCTTTTGCTTTCAACCATGCAGTGAAAGATTTTCCATTGCAATTAATCTCTGATTCTTCTCAGATTTTGTTTCAATCAAAAAATAGAACAGGTGACACACTTTATGCCTGGACTGCATCGAAGCAAGCAGACAGTATTTTTTTTCAACTGAACCTGAATAACAAAACCGACACAGTTGGTGTGCGATTAAAATCAAATGTTACTCCCCCGAAGGGATTGAATGCTAAATTTTCTATTCGTACGAATCTTGTGGGTTCGAAAAATAATTATGGCTTAATGCCTTTACTGAAATTCGAATTGTATTTCACTTATCCATTAAAGAGTGTTGCAAAGGATATTCTGCCTTCAGTAATTATTGATACATCGAAAGAATTGAAGCGAACATTAATCTTAAAACGGATTGATTCGCTTACACAATTCCCCTATGCCAGCTGCAATTTTGAATTTCAACCCGAACTGAAATACAAAGTGATTATTCCCGCAGGATTGTTTGAAGATGTGTATGGAAATAAAAACGACAGCGCAGTTTTTGAATTCAAGCGACTATCAAGCACTGAAACCGGAAATTTGAAACTGACTGTTACACTAAAAGATTCTGCGCATCATTACATTGCGCAATTAAAGTTTGCGGATTCAATAGTTAAAGAGTGGAGTCTTGAAAATGGAAAAAATATTTTCTCACTTCAATCTTTAAATCCCGGTGCATACAAACTGCAATTCATTCGGGATGAAAACGGAAATGGCAAATGGGATTCAGGTGATTACTGGAAAAAGAAACAACCCGAAAAAATTATTTTATACAACAAGGAAATTACTGTTCGCCCGAATTGGGATTTAGAAATTGATACAGAAGTTGGTGCATCTTCATTAGGGAAAATGAAAAAGTAATTATCTACCACTTCTAAATTCCAACTTCGGAATTCAAACTTGCTTGAACCACTCCGAATACATCACATAATTATTTGCGATGCGCATATTGATTTGTTCGAAATGTTCGGGGCTTATCTCTTTCACTTTTTTTGCCGGAACACCTGCGTAAATGGAACCCGACTCTACTCTCGTATTTTCCAGTACAACAGAACCTGCTGCTATTAAAGAATTTTTTTCTACAACTGCATGGTCCATTACAATAGCGCCCATACCCACGAGCACATTATCTTCCAGTGTACATCCATGCACGATTGCATTGTGCCCGACAGAAACATTGTTGCCTATTGTAGTTGCTGCCTTATGATAAGTGCAGTGAATGATAGCGCCATCCTGTATGTTCACCTTGTTACCCATGCGAATGGAATTCACATCGCCGCGCACAACCGCATTGAACCACACTGAACAATCGTCACCCATTATCACCTCACCAATAACAATTGCCGTTTCAGCGAGATAATTATTTTTTCCAAACACAGGAGTGAAACCGCGAACAGATTTTATTAAAGCCATTGAGAAAAATTATTTCTGAATTTGAATATTAAAGCCGTCGCTCTGCTTTTCGTTTATTTCGTCGAGTTTCTTTTGAATGTATTGAATGTCGTTGTCGAGCGAGCGGTTTTCGGAGCGCTTTAATTCCAGTTCATTTTTTATTTGCGAGAGAACTCCCGAAGCAGACAATTTCACCCACAAATCTTTTGAATCATTCAGCGCTGTTACAGCAAGCAAATCAACTCCCTTCATTCTTGTTTCTGAATTTGTATTGACGAGATAAGTTTTCATTGCAGTCAGCACCGAAAAAATTGCGTATCCATTCGCAGTGTTTAATTTGTCTTCAAACCAAGAGTAATCATCCACACTTCCTTTATCCGCGAAAATTGTAGAAAGGGAATAATTCAAATCGTTTGTGCTTTCATTTTTCAACGACAAAGCAAGTGTGTATGCCTTGTCTGGATTTCTCACTTTTAGTATTTCAAGAGTGGTTGCTATTACTGAGTAAGAACTGTCATTAACAGAATAGCTAAGCACTTCATTAGTTAGCGATTCATTTGCAAGTAAATTAATTTTTATGAGAGCCGCCACACGCACATGCGGATTAGGGTCTGATTTTACCAATGAAACCAAAATCGGTTTTGCTTGAGTAATTGTTTTTTCGTCATCCAGCGCAATCATCTCAACGGCACTTTTCCGGATGAACCAGAATTGATCATTCATTGCCTCAATCAATGCGAGGCGCGATGGTTCATCTAAATCCTGTTCATTTTGAAAATGCTCAACAGACTCATATCTGTCCATGAAAAGCGGAGCGTGTTTGAACTGAAACACAAATTCTGAATCACTTTTAATGTCTGTCTTCTCCCACAAAATACTTTTTGTTGCATCCACATTTATCAAATCAGGTTTTGTGTAAGCAGGGAATGAAAATGTTTGTCGCGCTTTATTCATAACCACACGATAGCGTTTTGTTTCTCCTCCCGAATAAACATCCACATCAATCGGCAAGCGAAATATTGGAGTGCCGGTTGTTGTGTCTTGTGTTTGTTCAATCGTTACAAACTCTGCATTCGATTCATCGCTGTAAGTATAATTGATTGTTACACTTGGATGCCCCGGTGATAAATAATATTCATTGAAGAACCAGTTCAAATCTTCTCCGGTCACTTTTTCAAATGCCATTCTGAGTGTGTGCACTTCTCCGGTTCCGAATTTATTTTCGGTGAGATATACATTGAGTGATTTGAAGAATGCTTCATCGCCAACATAATTGCGCAACATATTTAACACACAACCACCGCGCTGATAACTGTTTGCATCAAATAAATCTTCCTGGCTTTCGTAGTGATAACGAATCAGTGGAACCGGATTGGAAGCCGCAGCAAGCAGGTAAGTATTTTTATCATTATAAACCTGTAAGTCGTGCGCATCTTTTCCATTCTTGTGTTCTGCCCACAGCGCTTCAGAATAATCGGCGAATGACTCGTTGAGCGAAATGTTCGACCACGATTCGCATGTAACCAAATCACCAAACCAGTGATGAAATAATTCGTGACAAATAATATCGTCGTGATTGCCATCAATCATTTCGCGGTGTGTTTGATTCAGCGCATCATAGTGAACAACAGCAGTTGTGTTTTCCATTGCACCCGAAACAAAATCGCGAACAATTATCTGCGAATACTTGGGCCACACATAATCAATACCCAGCAGCTTACTGTAACACTCAATCATTTCAGGTGTTCTTCCGAAAATTTCTTTTGCATAAGCCGAATATTCAGGCTCTACATAATAATCTACCGGTATGTTGCGCCACTTGTCGTGTGTGATTATAAAATCGCCAACCGCCATCATCACTAAGTAAGGTGCAATAGGTAAATCCATTTTCCAGTGGTCGGTGCGCGTTCCGTTTTTATTATTTTTTGAATCGAGCATTAAACCATTCGAGAGTGTTACATACTGCGTGTCAACAGTCATGTAAATTTCAATCAGTGTTTTCATGTTCGGTTTATCAATGGTTGGATACCACGCCGAGTTCGATTCTGTTTCGCCCTGTGTCCAGATTTGTTTTGGTTTGTTTGGCTCCTCACCTTTCGGATTGATGAAGTACAAACCTTTTGCATCAGTGATTGCTGCGCTGCCTTCTGTTGCGCGTTCATTGGGCTTCGCTTTATAATCAATGAACAAAGTGTACTGCTCGTTTCTTGTGTAAGTCTTGTCTAAGAAAATATGAAGCTGCAATGAATCATACACATACTGTAACAGTTTATTTCCCGCAGTAGAAACCATTTCCACTTTATAAATATCAAATCCTTTTGCATCAAGTGTTAAAGAATCAGTCGGATAAAAGTGCGGCTTCAAAGTGATGGTAGCTTTGCCGGGCATGTACTGATGTTCCCAATCAAAACTCACTTCGAGCTTGGTGCTGATAATATCATTCATGATGGTGTGCGAGGCATGATACTCGCCAACCGGAGTTACATCAGCGTCTTCTGCTTCGCTGTTGTAAGAATCAGAATCGTAAGGTATTTCAGGAACATCTGTGGGATAATAATCTCGTCCGCGAAAAATTTTGCAACCGGAATTTAATGAGATGATGAGGAGAGAAAATAAAAGAAGGGAGAGAAATGTTTTGTTTGAAATTAATTTCATGTTGAGTTTGTGTTCGGAAACAAACCTAATGGAATTATCTTTAACCCACATAATTGCACCATGTACAAAGTCACAAGCAAGAAGGGAGAAGAGTTTGAAATAAAATTTGATAAGGATCGATTTTCGGTAAACGGAAAACCGGGTGAGTGGGACATTCAGAAAATCAAGAACAACCTGTATCATATTTTGTTTGAAGGAAGAAGTTTTGAAGCCGAACTGCTGAAGGTGGATGCGGAGAATAAAACCGTGCATCTGAAAATAAATAACAAACCCATTGAGCTGAAAGTAGAAGACGAATACGACCAACTGTTACACAAACTCGGCATGGATAAGGCGCTCACCAAAAAAGTAAACGAACTGAAAGCGCCAATGCCCGGATTGGTTTTAAGAATATTAGCCGAAGAAGGGCAAACCATAAAACAAGGCGACTCGCTCCTTGTGCTCGAAGCCATGAAAATGGAAAATGTATTAAAGAGCATGGGCGACGGAATCATCAAACAACTGAAAGTAAAAGCCGGAGATAAAGTGGAGAAAAATCAGTTGTTGATTGTGATGGTGTGAAAAAACCGAAGAAGAAATTATTGACGAGGATGCTATAAAATTTAGATTCAAAAAAAGTGAGTATAGAAACAATAGCCGAATTAATAACCCTAAAGGAAACCGAGAACAAGGTTGAGTTCAAAGAGGCTAAAGGCGGGAACTTTAGTTACAACGGTGGTTCGCGGGGTTCACCACAAGAGCGAAGGCGGTGTATTATTGGCTATGTAACAGCTTTTGCAAATGAAGGAGGCGGACATCTGGTGTTTGGTATTCATGATGCACACCCACATAAAATAGTTGGCACTACTCAATGCTCGGGCGCTATTGGAAAGTTGGAGCAAGATATTTATCGTGATACGAAAATCAGGATTGTGGCGACCGAATTGTTTGATGAAAATAATTTGAGAGTATTAGTTGTTTCTATTCCTTCTCGACCAGCGGGGAAAGTTTATAAGTTTGAAGATGTTCCTCTAATGAGAGTGGGTGAAGAGCTTTTGCCAATGAGTGATGAACGCTATTTAAAAATCATCAATGAGCAAGACCCTGATTTTTCCGATAAAATTTGTGAGGGACTAACTATCGAGGAGTTAGACACAAATGCAATAACAAAACTCAAAGATGCATACTCCAAGAAGCAAGACAACCCACAATTCGTTTCACTCTCAAATGAGCAAGCACTTTCTGATTTGAGCTTAGTAAAAGGAAATCAGATTACTTATGCAGCATTGATTTTAGTCGGCAAAGAATCGGCAATCAAAAAATTTCTTCCGCAATCCGTTGTTCATTTAGAATATCGTAATACACTTACGCAAATCAATTTTGATAATCGTCAAATTTTTTCTGAGCCATATTTTATTACAATTGATAGGCTGTGGGATTTAATAAACCAGCGTAACGGAAAAGTTCCGGTGCAACAAGGGCTTTTCATTTTTGATATTCCATTCTTCAACAAAGAGGTGATACGAGAGGCGGTTAACAATGCGATAGCTCACCGCGATTATCGTAAAGCAAGCGAGGTGGTTATAAAACAGTTCCCGAATGAAATGCATGTTATCAATCCTGGGGGATTTCCGCAGGGTGTTACCCTACAAAATTTACTGACCGTAAATAGCACACCACGAAATAGATTGTTGAGTGATGTGTTGGCAAAAACAGGAGTAGTAGAAAGAAGCGGGCAAGGAGTCGACAAAATTTTTTATCAATCAATTTCAGAGGCAAAACCCGAACCCGATTATTCAAAGTCAGATGACTTTCAAGTGGAGTTGCGTTTGTCGGGCATTGTAGAGGATAAAGCATTTGCTTTATTCATCAGGCAAATTCAGCAGAACAGAAAAGATGACGAGAAATTAAGTGTGCAAGAAATTATTGCCTTAAATCATATTCGAAAGGGGATTGATAAAGGCGAGATTGATACCACCTCTCTGAGAAAATTAGAAAAAGAAGGATTGGTAGAGCGAGTGGGAAAGACCAACTCGCAAAGGATAATTTTATCAAAAGAATATTTTGTTTTTACGGGGAAGCAAGGAGAATATACCGCTGAAAAATCTATTGACACATTTCAGATTGGCACTATGATAATGAACCATATTCACGAATTTGGAAAAGGTAAAATGGGAGAATTTGAAACACTGCTTCAGAGATTTATGACGCGAGCCCAAGTAAAATATACCGTGACCAAACTGGTAGAGCAAGGAATGTTAGATAAAAAGGGCGAAGGACGAGGAACGGAATATTTTGCAGGAGCAAGAATGATGGAAGGGCAGAAGATTTTTCAAAGAGCGGTTGAATTAGGGTTTGAAGAAATGAAAAAGAGAGGGGAATTGCCCCGAAGCTAATTCTCCACATTTTCTCCACAAAACAGAGGCAAAGTCGCCTAATATTTATGTAAACAGTTGAAAATAAATATAAATGGAGCATTTTTAAATTCTCCACATTTTAACCTTAACCCCTATAAATACCAAGGTTAATTAAAGGATAAATTGTTGACGAGATGCTCACTCTCCGCCTTCATCATTCAACGAAACATCGGTTGAACCATCGTTCAAAATATTTTTTATCTCGTTGAGGGCATACACCGAGTGATTGAATTTATTGCCGAGCACAATAATCACATACTGCTCCTGCGGGTTGGTGTAGAACACGGTGTTGTAACCCTTCCACCAGCCATTGTGAAAAATATATTTTTTGCCGGGCGCATATTCATACATGCGAAAACCCAACCCATAATTTTTATTTCCTGCATGCTCAAAACTCTGCGGCGTGAATGCCAGTTCGAGCGATTCTTTTTTGAGGAAGCAATCGGAGGTGAGCATTTTGTACCACTGTAACAGGTCGTGCGTGGTGCTGTACACGCCCTTGTCGCCGAGTATTCCATCAAATGCATCGGTGGCAATTGAACTCCAGTTGTAATTGTAGCCGCAGGTTTTATGCTCGCATAATTTTTTATCTTCCGTGGTGATGAAGTAAGTATTGAACATGCCCACAGGATTTAAAATATACTGCTGCATGTATTCATCGAACTTCATTCCCGTTACTTTTTCGGTGATGGCGGCGAGCACCGCGTAGTTGGTGTTACAGTAGGTGAATTTTCTTCCCGGCTTAAACTGTAATGGCGGTGATTCGTTTTCCATCCAGCGCATTAAATCCTGGTTGTTTACTTTTTTGAAACCGAGTGCGGCGCTGTCTTCGTAAGCAAAACGATAATCGGGCAAACCGGTGCGATGACTCAACAACATTTTTAATGTGATGCCATGAACGGGAAACTTTGGATAATATTCCTGAATGGAATCATTGAGTGCGAGCTTTCCAATTTCGATGAGGTGTAACACCGCAACGGCAGTGAATGTTTTTGAAATGGAAGCGAGTTGAAATTTAGAATCGTCGGTGAGTTTTAATTTTTTTCCGTAATCCTCGTAACCAAAATTGTTGTCGTACAGAATTACTCCTCGCTGTGCAATTAAAACATTGCCGTTAAATCCTAAATGTTTTGCGCGGTAATTGAAAAGCGAATCGAGCAGGTGATGTTTTTTGTCGGCACGAATTTCTATTCGGATATTCTGCTCATCGGTTTTCGAAAGCATGAACTTCTGAATACACTCCACGCATAAATTGTTCGGTGCTTCATCTTTCGAAAAAAGATTTTTGCAGGAATTGCTTCCCAACAACATAATCACCAACAATAAAGCGAGCTGCTTCTTCAATTTATTTTTTCACCTTTTTTGGTTTGAAATCTTTTCCCTGTTTCATGCTGATGATTCGCACATCATCAATCGGGCGATCGGTTTTATCAGTCTTCACTGCTGCGATTGAATCGAGCACATTCAATCCTTCAATCACTTCGCCATATACAGTATAACCCATATCGAGGTGCGGAGTTCCCCCGATGGTTTTATAAATCTCGCGCTGCTCTGCCGACATTTTTCTGCCGGTTTGTTTTTCGATGTTGTCTAAATCTGAATCAGTGAATTTTTTTCCCTGCACGATGTAGAACTGACAACCACTTGATGCCTTCGCCGGATTTTCATCACGCGCTGCGGCAAGCACTCCTTTCTTGTGAAAGAGCGAAGTATTAAACTCAGCAGGAACTGTGTAACCAACATCGCCACCGCCGAGCATTTGTCCGGGCTTCGCATGTTTCGAATCAGGGTCACCCCCTTGAATCATAAAGTTTTTTATCACGCGATGGAATAAAAGTGAGTCGTAGAAATGTTCGTTCACCAGTTTCAGGCAATTCTTCTGATGCAGTGGAGTTTCATTATAAAGCAGAATGCGCATTGTTCCGAATTTTGTAGTGAGAACAATGGTATGAATTTTTTCTTTCGGCTTGAATGAAACCAAAAAGAAAAGCGGGATAAGCAGGAATAATGATTTTTTTAACATGGCGTTTTTGTATTGCAGCCAAAAATAATTTTTTCAATACAACCACAACATCTTCTTTTCACAGTGGTAACGATGGATTGTTTATTAATCCAAACGCTCGAAGTAATTGATGATACACTCTTTCAATAAATCTTCTTGTTCCTCAATGGTCATGACCGGGATTTTTTTTGTCTGCACCCAGTGCGGCCAGCCCTCATCATCCAAACCTTCGAGCGAAAAATATCCCTGATCGCTTAACAGACGACAGGTGGCAATGTGCATGAGGTCTTGTTTTTCTTCCTTGGTAAATGAATCCTGAATTTTCCCCAGCTCGCGCACGCCAATGAGAAAAAGCATTGCATTCATGTCAGGTGCTTTGCCGAATTGTTCGTGCAGGCTTTTGCGGAGTGCAAGAAATTTTTTTTCTCTTTCGAGAAATTGTTGCTGGGTGTTAGTAGTGTTTTGTTCGTTGCTCATTTTTTGATTTTTCCTTAAAAAGGCTCAGGATGACAGATGCCGTCACAGAGTTTATCGAAGTGTCACATTTTAAATTCAAATTCATCGCTGTCGCTGAGTACTGGAAATTCTTTTCTATAATCATCCAGTGCGGATTTTGAAAGTGCAACGGTTTGCACGGTTTCAATGTCTGATTGCTGTAAAAGAATTTCGCCCTTCATGTCAATCACTGAACTATCGCCGCTATGATAAATTTTATTTCCATCCTCACCCACTCTGTTTAATCCAATGGTGTAACATTGGTTTTCTACTGCGCGAGCAACAAGAAGCGATTTCCAAGCATGAATTCTTCGCTCAGGCCAGTTAGCTACATAGAAAAGCAAATCATAATTCTCAGTGTTGCGGCTCCAAACAGGAAACCGCAAATCATAACATACCAACGGACAAATTTTCCATCCTTTATAATCAACAATTAATTTTTTTGTTCCTGCGGTGTAGTGATTGTTCTCATCACCCATGCTGAACAAGTGTCGCTTGTCGTAAGTGTAAAAAATTCCATTAGGCTCGAACCAAATGAGGCGATTGAAAAATTTTTCATTCCTTTTAATCATCACACTTCCGCAAATGACTGCTTGTTTTTGTTCAGCCATTGCGCGCATCCAGGTTACAACTTTACCATTCCCGCCATCGAGGGCAGGCATTTCTTCTGCAAACAATTCCGGCTTCATGGAAAAGCCGGTGCTGAACATTTCGGGAAGGAGAATAATATCTGTATCCTCAATGGAAGAAATTTTTTCTTCGAACATCTGAAGATTCGCATCCACATCTTCCCAATGAAGATTACTTTGAATGATTGTAATGCGGAGATTGTTTTCTGACATAACTATTTCATTTCAGAAAGATATTTTTCAACTCGAGAGACTAATAGCTTTGCCTCTTTATAAAGCGATTTTATTTTTTCTAAATCCAAATCAACAATTTCATCGTAGTCAACTTCATGTCTGTAGTCAAAAATTTCAGAATAAAATCTATAATACTGCGGCTCTATAATTCCCGATTGAATGAAATGTTTTGCAAACAGAGAACGAGCGCCTGCATGTGTTTTGGTTTCTTCATCAATAGAAATAAGCAAAGATTTTACGGCATAAAAACTCGCATAATAGATTCGATTGGCGGAGGTATGAAGAAATTCTTCTTCAATTAATGTTTCTATTTCTTTTAGTGTATCAGTTGCGCGCCTCATGCGAAAGGCAATTCTGTCTTCCTTTGATTTTGCCTTCATATTACTATGCCATCATTCTGAATGCTATCATATAAAGAACTTTCTCCGCGCCTCTCTTCCCATTTATTTTCTGTGCGAATTATGGGGCTGATAATTTTACCTGAAGCAATCTCTACATCACATATCGAATAGCGAATTGCTTTTTCTTCAGCAAGGGTGATTGAATTTTTTTTCACAAGCACCAACAAATCAATATCCGAATCTTTATGAAAATCTCCGCGCGCATAAGAACCATACAAAAGAATTTTTGCATTCGGTTCAACACTGTAAACCGCTTTACGAATTTGCTCGGTTAATTCAGGTGCGAGAAACATGATTCAAAAGTAAATGATAAATGCGAACTTACATTTGCTTCATGCAGGCAAAAACCGAGGGCATTGTTTTTCGCACCGTGAAATATTCTGAAACGAGTGTGATTGCAGGAATTTATACTGAGCAATTCGGTTTGCAGTCGTACATCATTAATGGCGTGCGCGGAAAAGGAAAATCGAATTCAAAATCATCTGCGCTTGCTCCGCTTTCCGTTTTAAACATGGAAGTTTATAAAAAGGAAAACAAAAATATTAACCGCATAAAAAGCTTTGAGCCGGCAGTTGTGTTCAAACAAATTCCCTTTGATGTGGTGAAGAGTTCGCTGGTTTTGTTTCTGGCAGAAGTATTGAATCGCAGTGTGGTGGAAGAAGAAAGCAATGAACAACTTTATCAGTTTCTTAGGTATTCAATTATTGAACTGGATGTAACAAATAACCCATCAGATTTTCATTTGCATTTTTTAGCGCGGCTCACGAATTACTTAGGATTTACTCCGCATGGAAAATTTTCAGAAGAAACACCTGAGTTTAATCTGGCAGATGGAAGTTTTGTAAATTCAGTTTCGGTTTTGCAACCCAGTTTTCTGAATGGAGAAAAAGCAAAAATGTTTTCTGATTTATTTTTTAACAACACAGAATTACAACTCAATAAAAAAAGCCGCAAAGAATTATTAAGTGCATTGCTTGAATATTACCGGCTGCATGTTTCCGGTTTTAATATTCTTAAATCGTTGGAGGTGATTGAACAGGTTTTTGCGTGACGAACTAATTTTTTCCGGCGAGCAACTTTTCCAAAGTTCGAAACTTTTGAAAAGTTTTTAGCGACCGAGATAAACCATCAACACAGAAACATCACTCGGATTTACTCCGCTGATTCTGCTTGCCTGCCCGAGGGTACGGGGTTTAAATTTTTTCAACTTCTCTCTTGCTTCGAGCGAAAGAGAATTAATCACAGAGAAATCAAAATCTTCGGGTACCGGAACATATTCGAGGCGGTTCATCTTGTCCACTATTTCTTTTTCCTTCTCAATATATCCTTCGTACTTCATCAGAATTTCTGCCTGTTCAATGCTGTCTTCCATTTTACCCGCAAGAACTTCTTTTACAGATGCAACCTT
>JAHEZG010000168.1 GCA_023251195.1 Chitinophagaceae bacterium
CCCTGAATGAAAATTCCGCTTGCATTTATGGTGGATGCAATTTTATCATCATCAGCAGAACCGATGTGCTGCGCCCAAATTAAATTTCCATTGGATTGAAATTTAGCTGCAAAAAAATCGCGCCCGCCCAAAGAGGTAAAGGTTGAGCCCTGTACAAAATTTGCAAATCCGCCATTGGTGTTTCCAAAATAACCTGTGATAAAAATATTTCCAGAACTATCCTGAAATATTTTTTGGGGTTCAATTCCGTTATTGGTATCTGCAATTTTTTTCGCCCATATTAAATTTCCATTCAGATTATACTTCGCCAGAAACAATCCATCGTTTGCAGTTCCTAAACTGCTGCTGCCAAATGATGCTGTGTCTTGAAAAAAGCCGGTCACTAAAAGGTTTCCATCAATTGAAAGTGTAATGGCATTCACTCTGTCACTGTTATTGCCACCTGCAGTTGATGCCCAGTTCCAAAATGGTGTTTGTGCATTGGTTTGAAAAGTGAAAAACAAAAAAGATAAAAACAGATGGATGAAAAGTTTTTTCATGCTTGCAAGATAACCAACAATCATTGCTTGCATTTTAATCATTCAGTAAAAAATATACACGACTCGTAAATATGATTTCCTTCAACATAAAAAAATGGTTCGCGAAATATTTCTGCGAACCATTCCAATTCAAAAAGAACAAACAAATTATTTAGGTGCCGTTAAACTTTTTTTCGGAGCAGTGGTAGTGGATGTAATTTTTCGTGGTGTAATTTTTTTTGCTGATACAGTTGGTGCTGCCGAAGTGGTAGTGGTCGGAGTATTTGTTGCAGAAGTATTCGTTGCCGTAGTTGATGTGTTTGGTGTGGTTGTTTCTGTTGGCGAAACTTTAATTGGAGTGGTTGGCGATTTGCTGTTTGCCGGTTGGTTTTGATCGGGCTTTGTTACAGGAGTTGTTTTAACTACCGGAGTTTTTGTAACATCAGTACTTGTTGTTTTGGTTTGCGCAAAAATGGTTGAACTCATAAACAGCATTGCTGTAGTCAGGCAACCGGCACTTATTGTTTTTAAAATTTTGTTTTTCATTTTCAAACTTGTTTTAATTGCTGTATTGATATTCAATTTTGTTGCCAGAATTTATTCTTTCGAAATTAATATTTGCTGAAAATCTTTAATCCAAAAAAAACATCGATAAAAAATCAATGTTAAAACACAACGGCAATTTAAAACAAAACAGCTTCGCTTTTTCTTTTTTCTATCTTGCGCCGCTAATGAAAAAAATAATAACGGTTACCGGTTTTCAATTGTTTGGGCTTACAGCTTGGTTGGTTTTATTTACCAATGCTGTAAAAGCACAATCAGCATTTCAAAAAAAAACCATTGATATCGGTAATACCGGAATGACCATTTCAAATTTCGGTACCATTGGTAATCCTGTTATTATCAGTAATCCCGATGATGTGCCATCATTGGAATATCCCATTAACTCCGGCATCGAACATTTGTTTGAAGGAGGTTTATGGATTGGTGCTTCCATCGGAGGTCAAACCGTGGTATCAACTGCATCGGTTGATGCGGCAAGCGGTTACACCACAGGCGCCGCAGGTTTTGAATTCAGTGCGCAGCAAGGCAGCTCCATTGCTCAGCGATCAACCCTTTCTTACAATGATTTTTATTCACCCGATGCCATTTCACATCAGGATTTTGTAATGGATTTTACTGAAGCCAATTCAATTGTTCCAGGCACTTCAATTCCCATAACCGATCACACCAGTCCATTAAATGCAGGTGTTCATCTTGAAACCTATGCCTGGAATTATTCCTTTGCCGATTACTTTGTTATCCTCAATTATACCATCACCAATAATTCAACCCAAACATGGGACAGCGTTTACCTTGGTATGTGGACAGATCTTGTGGTGCGCAATGTAAATGTGGCTACCGATAATGGCTCAGCTTTCTTCAGTAAAGGAGGTGTCGGATACATTGATTCACTTTATGCCTTGTATGCTTATGATGTAAGCGGCGATCCGGGCTATACGAATTCATATGGTGCATCGCAGTTTTTAGGAATTGTATGGCGTGATAAATTTTTTCACCCGAAAAATGCATCGCAGTTTTTAACTGAAGGATTACCGGAGCCAAAAGTGAATGCTAATTTCTGGAAGTATAAAACCGACGATGGTTTTTTAGGAACCTATCCGGCTGATGATTTATTAAAATACTCCAGACTTTCCACGCCACTTGATTTTGCAAATACTGCCATCACCAATTCTTTTTCATCAGCATCAAACCGAACCGATTTACTTTCTGCAGGACCAATAACTGAAGTGTTACCCGGCGAAAGTTTTCAATACACCATTGCCGTTGTTTGTGCAAAGCAATTACCCGGCAGCACATTGGATGCACCTGAAGCAAGAACCGAACTCAATCAGCACCTTGGTTGGGCCAAGCGCACTTATCTTGGCGAAGATGTAAATGAAAACGGACTGTTAGATGCCGGCGAAGACCTCAACAACAATCAACTGCTCGATCGGTTTATACTGCCCGAGCCACCGGACAACCCTGTTGTTAAAATGATTCCATCAGAAGGAGCAGTGGATATTTACTGGAATGCCGGCGCTGAAAATTCCATTGACCCAATCAGTAAACAAAAAGATTTTGAGGGCTACCGCATTTACCGTAGCAATGCCGGCGACGATTTAAATGTGCAATCCATCACCAACCTTCCGCAGATTTTGCAATGGGATAAGCAAGGAAATAATTTGGGATTTAACAATGGATTTGAACCCGTTAAACTTTCGTCGCCCAAAATGTTTGACGGTGATACTACAACCTATACCTACCACTATCGTGTAGAAGGTTTATTGAGCGGATGGCAATATGTGTTTGCATTAACAGCCTTCGATCAGGGAAGCCACGAACTCAATCTGGAAAGTCTCGAATCTTCTATTACCGCCAATACTTACCGCGTGTTTGCCGGAACTGAGGGCAAGGTTTATAACACTAAAAAAGATTCGTTGCAGCCGGGCGTTTATCCAAACCCCTACCACATACAGGCTGCGTGGGATGGCAGCACCGCACAAACCCGTCGAATTTGTTTTTACAATTTACCGGCGCAGTGTACCATTAGCATATATACCTCAGCCGGCGATGTAGTTACTGTTTTAAATCACACGGCTGATTATAAAGGCGACGATGCGCAGTGGTTCAGTAATTATGCAGGCACAGTATCCAATCGTGTTTTACCGGGCGGCGAACATTACTGGGATATTTTAAGCGAAAGCAAGCAAGCTGTTTCGCAGGGCATTTATTTATTTTCAGTCAAAGATTTACAAACAGGAATTATTAAAACCGGAAGTTTTGTAGTGGAGCGATAAAAAAATTGTCACGCTGAGTTGATTGAAGTGTGGCCAAAAAATTTATAACAGGTAATAATTTTTAATCATGCAGATACAAATCACCCAGCCAAGTATTTGGAAAAGAATTTTTTTGGTACAAATAGTTAATGGAAATCTTTTGGGTGAAATGAAATATGTAAATGCATTTGTGCAGGCACAGGCAGAAATTGAATCGATAAACGGCAATTGGATTATTCGTAAAAAAAGTTTTTGGAGCCGCGAAATACAGGTGATAGAAAAAAACAGTCAGATAATTTTAAGCTCCTTTTTTTATAATCAATGGAAGCGTGAAATGAAATGCACCCTTGATTATAACAATTTTATTTTTCGGAGTAAAGGCCTTTGGCAAAGAAAGTACACATGGGAAAACGACAAAGGTGAAATGCTGCTTGAATACATTCCGCAACAGGGTTTAAAATTTAATTCAACTGCAACAGTTGCAGGAGGTGCCGAAAAATTAAAGCAATTTTCACTTTTAGTTTTTATTGGCCTGTATCAATTAAATGCTATTCGTACTACCAGGTCTATGTACTGAATTAAAAAAAAGAGGATTATTACTCCGCAGAGTTTGCGAAGCGATTCTTTATTTTATAGTGAAATACTTCCTTTCAACAAAAGCCTGATTTCACGGAATGAATTCTGTTTACCTCCGGCAACCAACAATGAATCGGTTTTATGTATATGTAAAATAATGAATGGAAATCTAAAATTTCAGGGGCAAAAAAATATTTTTATGAATATAATCTACTAATTGAATAGAATACATAGATTTGCATGGATAAAAAAGAAATAAATGAAAATTCTACGCAATTTTGTATTCGTTATTTTTCTTTCAGGTTCCTTGCAGTACCCAAATTCCTGTTTGGCTCAAACTGCTAAAAATGACTCCACCTTCTATCTCGCGCTCAAAAGCAAAATGCAACTGAGTGGATACATTCAGGTGCGCGGACAATATTTGTTCGACACCACTAAAGCCACAAGCTTCGATTTAAGAAGAGTGCGATTGAACTTGCAGGGTAACATTACTCCGAAAGTTTTGTACCGCTTACAGGTTGATCTTGCGGGCACTCCTAAAATTGTTGACGGATATTTTCAATGCACCTGCAAACCTTATTTCAAACTCACAGCAGGTCAGTTCAAAATTCCATTTTCTTATGAAAATATTTTATCCTCTCCGATGATGTATTCAATCAATCGTTCTCAAGTTGTAGAAGCATTAGTTGCTCGCGGTAAAGATGCAATCGGAAATCAGAATGGTCGTGATGTGGGATTACAGGTGAGTGGTCAACTGTTACAGAACAAACGCTCTGTGTTTGAATATGCTGTTGCATTAGTAAATGGAAATGGAATCAACACGCTCGACAACGACAGAGCAAAAGATGTAGTGGGTCGTTTGTTTTTTTCTCCAATCAAAAATCTATTAATCGGAGGAAGTTTTTATAAAGGCAGAATCATTAAAAACGAACACAGCAATCCTGAACGCAATCGCGCAGGAGGAGAATTGAGTTACACCGGAAAGTTTTTTGCATTCAGTGCCGAGTATATCGCCGGATTGGATGTGACGCACAAGGAAGGATACTATGGTCAGTTGGTATTGTTTCCTGTGAAGCACAAGTATGAATGTTTGTTGAAGTACGACTACTATGATTCGAACATTAACAAACCGAAAACAAGTTCGCTCTCTTACATCATCGGATTCAACTGGCTGCCGACTTCAAAAGTGAAACTGCAATTGCATTACGATTACAGAGTTGATACAGACAAGTTCGATACAGTTAACGATGTCATTCTCGCGATGCTTCAGTTTTCATTTTAAAAAAATATTCCCCCATAAATTAAATCATCATGAAATACCTGAATTTAAAAAATGTTGGTTGGCTGATACTTGTGCTTAAAATTTCGCTTATTGTTTTTTTGGTTTTACAGGTTCTACATCATCCGGAATCATTCAGTCAATTCAGTTTCGACAGCAGCTTTTTCTTTTTTGTAATAGCAGGGTTCATCGCTCAAATGATTGATGGCGCTTTGGGGATGGCTTATGGTGTAAGTTGTTCTTCGCTGCTAATGGGATTTGGTGTGCCGCCGAAAGTGGCATCAGCAAGCATTCATACGGCAGAAGTTTTTACAACGGGAGTTTCAGGTTTGTCGCACATCTTCATGAAAAATGTAGATAAGCATTTATTTATCCGCTTAGTAATTCCCGGTGTTATCGGTTCGGCAATCGGCGCTTACCTGCTCTCTGATGTTCTGGATGGAAAAATTTTTAAACCTTACATATCCGGATACTTATTAATTCTCGGAGTATTCATTCTGATAAAAAGTTTCAGACAGGTTCAACCCTTTAATGGAATTAAATATGTGAGCGCACTTGGATTAACCGGTGGTTTTTTCGATGCGATAGGTGGTGGTGGCTGGGGACCGATTGTTACATCAAACATTATTAATCAGGGCAAGCATCCGAAAGAAACAATCGGTACAGTAAATACTGCCGAATTTTTTATCACTTATGTCAGCACCGGAATTTTTTTATTCTTCGTTGGAATTGATAGTTGGAAAGTTGTGCTCGGATTATTGACAGGTGGAGTAATTGCTGCGCCAATCGGGGCCATGCTTGTTAGCCGAATTAAGCCAAAGACAATTATGTTTCTTGTTGGATTGGTGGTCATCATAACATCCTGCTACAACATTTATAAATCATTTTAAATGCTGAGCAAAATGGAAAACAAAAACAGTTTCTGGAATTCAGTCGTGCAAACTTTCCGTGCGCTGTTCAACCCTTCCGAAAAAATCATCAATGTGCGAGCGTTTGAAAGAGAAATTTATTTCGGCGTGTTGGCACTTCTTATTTTTTATTTCATCATTTTTTATTTCTCATCACCTGCTTCATATTAAAAATATTTTCACATGAATTCAATTGCAATTATAGGTGGTGGTTTCAGCGGACTCATGAGTGCGGTTCATATTTTCAGAAATGCAAAAGCGCCAGTGCATTTACACATCATCAATTCCGGAAATGAATTTCCGAAAGGTGTTGCCTATTCCACTGAGCATCCGTGGCACCTACTGAATGTTCGTGCATTTAACATGTCGGCTTTTCCTGATGAGCAAACTCATTTTATTAATTTCCTGAAGCATCATCCAAAATATATTCACACCAATGAAGATGAACTTATCATCAGTTTCATTCCAAGAAAAATTTATGGAGAATATCTTTTTTCCATATGGGAAAATCTTCAGCAGGAAATAAAATCTTCAGCAAATAGTAGTGTAACAGTTTACAATTCTTCAGCAGTGAATTCTGATTTGAAGAAAGATAAAACAGAAATCACTTTAGAGAATGGAGAAAAAATATTTGCTGATAAAATAATTATTGCAACAGGGCATTCTGCTCCAACTCAGCCGGATTTTATTTCTGATGAAGTTGCGAAGAGCAAATTTTATTTCGGAAATCCGTGGAGCAAGTGGGAAAATAATTTTTCAGATGAGGGAGGCGATGCATTCATCATTGGCAGCGGATTGACAATGGTTGACACTGTTCTTTCATTGCTGAATAAAAATTTAAAAGGAAAAATTTATTTCAACTCTCGTCACGGGTTGTTGCCACTTTCTCATCAGCACTTTATCAAGAGTGAATTTTTAACAGTGAATGACATTCCATCACCGCGACTGCTCGACATCATTAAAATCTTCCGCAAGTGGGTTGCATTTTTTAAGGCAGAAGGCAAACCGGAATTTCTCGCAGCAGATAAATTCCGTCCAATCACTCAAAACATCTGGAGAGGATGGACATTGCATGAGAAAAAATATTTTCTGCGCTTTCTGAAAACTCCGTGGAATGTTGCACGACACAGAATTGCAGATGAAATATTTCAAACGCTTGATAGGGCAATTAATGAAGGCAAACTGATTTATGTTCCCGGAAAAATTAAACTCATTGCTGTGAATGAAAATAATCTGTCGGTTCAAGTGAGTGCGAGCAAAAACAATGTTCAATCATTCCGCATCAATCATCTTTTTAATTGCACAGGACCAAAGGATAGTTATAAAAATTCCACCAACCCATTCATCCGTTCACTCATTAATTCAGGTGTTGCATCGCCTGATGATTTAGATATGGGATTAAAAGTCGCTCGTAACTATGCAGTGATAAATAATGCAGGAGAAATCTCTGATTCTATTTTTACAACAGGAGTTGTAATCAAGGGAAGTTTCTGGGAATCTTTTGCCGTTCCTGATTTGCGAAAGCAAGTGAAAGAAGTGTCAGAAATTATTGCTTTGAATTTTTTTTAAGTTGATTGCGGCAGTGTGGCCTTGGGTTTTAATACAACAAAATATTTTTTACAGGTATGGAATTGTTTGGCCGGATTTCGCAATATTCGGTTTTGCATTTATTTAATTTCAAACTATATAATTTCTCAACTGAAAGTTGGATACTTGCACTCCGAAATAATAAGTTAAAACACAAATAATAAGAATGAAAAAATTAATTGTTGCCATCCTGTTCGTTATTCCTGCAATGGCCTATTCACAAACTTTTCCCCTCATCAGCATTCACGATTTGCAGTATGTTGATGATCAGAATTTATCAACCGGCCAGGATTCGTCGTTGCTATACATGGGCGATACCGTGCAGGTTGAAGGAGTGGTAATTTTCGATCCATGTGCCTACGGTCAAAGCACAACCGGTAGTCGCGTGGCAACTTACATTGCCGACCCCAATGCAACAGGCCCCTGGACCGGCATGCAGATAATTGCTGATCCCTCTGTTATTGGTGCCGGAAGCGGCCCTGCAGCATTGCTGCAGTTGGTAACTGATGCACAACTTGGCAACAATTGGTTGCTTGGCAATACGGTAAAAGTTACCGGCATTCTTTCTTCGTTTTCAAACAACACACAATTAAATATTTTGCCAATACCCTCATCTGTAACCAGTATTTCAAATCCGATACCGGCTGCTGTTGTT
>JAHEZG010000169.1 GCA_023251195.1 Chitinophagaceae bacterium
AAGAGTAATTGAATGGAATCAGGATAACGAAGCGGCTGTTAAAATTTCTGACCTGTATGATGAAGAGAAGGAACCCGCAGGAACCCGAGTTGAGATAAAATTGAAAATTGTTTAATTGAGCATAACTTTTCCAAAGTTCCAAACTTTGGAAAAGTTGTTTTCACAAATTGTAATTACTAATAAACAAATGAACCAATGAACAACATATGCGCAATTCTAATTGACGACGAAGTAAACTGCACCGACATACTTTCCATTCAGTTGAAGAAACACTGTCCGAATGTGGAGGTGATTGCAGTTTGCAATTCAGCAAAAGATGGAATTGAAAAAATAAAATCACTCGACCCCGATGTGGTTTTTCTCGACATTGAAATGCCACATATGAATGGTTTTCGTTTGCTTGAACAGTTAACTCCTTTCAAATTCGAAGTCGTGTTTACCACTGCATATGATGAGTTTGCCATAAAGGCATTTAAAGTTTGTGCAACAGATTATCTGCTCAAACCAATTGATAAAACTGAATTGATTGAAGCCGTGCGAAAAGTGGGGGCGAAAAAAAGCGGAAATAATAATTCCAGCACACAAATGACTGAGTTGTTGAAAATGATTTCGTCACAATCGCAGGAGAAAAAAATTGCACTGCCCACGAACGAAGGAATGTTGTTTCTCAAACCATCCGATGTCATCCGTTGCGAGAGCGACAGCAATTACACTTATGTATTCCTTGCCAACGGCGAAAAATTTTGTGTCACAAAAACTTTAAAGCAGGTAGAGGAATCTCTTCAAGAATATTCTTTTTTTCGCGTGCATCAATCACACTTAGTCAATCTGAATCATGTAATAAAATATAACCGCGACGATTCCGGAATTATTACAACCGACGGAACCACCATCACTATAGCGCGTCAGCGCAAGGAAGGATTTTTAGAAATGTTTTCGAAAATATAATTCGCTTATAAACCGCATCGGTTTTGTATAAAGAGAATAGGTACTGTCGAAAAAAATTATGCCTGTTTTTTCTCTCAGTCTTTTTCCGAATTCTCAGTTGGTTTTCCAAATACTAAGGAATGCTGCTGCATTCTCAATTACTTAAAACAATCAACTGAATAAAAACACTTTTGTAAAATCAAAAAAATTCCAACCATGAAATCAAAAATCCTCCTAAGTGCATTGATGGCATTCACGATTCACTTTTCACTTTTCACAAAATCTGCTACTGCTCAATTCTGGAACATCACCGGGAATTCAGGAACTACCGCCGGAACCAATTTCATCGGAACTACTGACGCAAAAGATTTTGTTTTCAAAACAAATGGAGTTGAAAAGGGACGAATAAAATCAGTTACTGGATTTCAATTCGGAACGAGCGGAGTAAATCTTGCTAAAATTGATACCGGCGGAAACCTCACCTTTTCAGGCAACGCTGCATATAAAGTTGCTGGTAATAAATATGCATTTCAATATGCAGGCAATCCGAATTATGGTTTGTTCTTCAATTCGCAATCGTTGCTTTACGAATTCAGAACAAGCACGGCACTTTCCATTTTTTCTATCGGTGCAAATTCAGGAAATGGAATTTTCAAAGGCAATTTAAAAGTGGGTTCATACACATTACCCGCAACAGACGGAACTAGCGGACAAGTATTAAAAACCGATGGCGCAGGAGTGTTAACATGGAGCGCTGACAATAATAGTGGAGGCGGTTCACAATGGTTGACAAATGCAACTGCTATCTATTACAACACCGGTAATGTTGGAATCGGAACTTCAACTCCAGGAACATTACTCAGCGTTGTTTCATCTGTTAACAGCAATCCTGTTTCGTTTGATGGCGCTGCAGGAATGTATATTTCATTGTATGAAGGCGGAACCTATCGTGGTTACCTGGGTTCGTATTCAGGCGCAGCAGCAGATGTTGATTTCGGAACAGGCGGTGGCAACTCAACCGGTAAATTAAATTTCACCATACAGGCATCACCAAAAATGACAATTGATGCAGCCGGAAATGTTGGAATCGGAACAACAACACCAGCATTCACTTTGGATGTAACAGGAACTGCAAGAGTAACTTCAACTTTAAAGGTGGGTGCATACACATTGCCTTCAACCGATGGAACAAACGGTCAGGTGTTAAAAACTAATGGAAGTGGCGTACTTACCTGGAGTGCCGATGCAGGTGGCACATCGCAATGGACTACTAATGGAACTTCAATTTATTACAACACCGGAAATGTAGGAATCGGAACTTCATCTCCATCAGCAAAATTTGTTGTATCACAGGCGTCTGCTACAATAGCAACAGCTTCGTTCTCAAACACCACAATGGGTCCGAATATTTCGTGGGTAAATTTTGGAACTACTGGTGATTGGTATATCCGCTCATCTTCAAATTCCGGAAAAGTTATTCTGCAAGATCAAAGCACTTCCACAGGTCCTGTTTGTATCGGAACAACACAATCAGCAAGCGGATACAAGTTGTGTGTGGATGGAAAAATTATTTGTGAAGAAGTTAAAGTTCAGAATAACGCATCGTGGCCTGACTATGTTTTCACTTCAACTTACAAGTTGCCTGATTTACTTTCTGTTGAAAAACAAATTCAAATGGATGGACATCTTTCAGGTGTCCCTTCAGCAGAAGAAGTGTGCGACAATGGAATTTCATTGGGAGAAATGCAGGCAACACTATTACAGAAAATTGAAGAGCTGACACTTTACATGATTGACCAGCAAAAACAAATCAATTCCTTAAAATCTGAAAATGAAGAATTGAAAACTTCATTGCAAACCATTATTAAGTAAGCCATCACAAATAAAATCATCGCCATGAAAATAATTTGCATGATGCTGTTGTGCCTGCTCTCAGTGAGTTTGCAAGCACAAAATCAATTGCCGCCTGTGAATCAGAATTTTTATGATTACCAGAAAGCATTTTATGAAAAACAAAAAAATAAATCAGATTCGGAAAAACAAGTTGACGAAGAAATTGAAGACGGAGAATTCGAACGATTCAAAAGAATGGAATGGTGGACCGCACCTCGCGTATATCCATCCGGCAATTGGGTAGATTTTTTTAAGAAGTCAATCGAAGCTGAAGTGCAAATAAAAAATTCCACCCGTTCAAGTAATGGTCGTTGGCAATTTTGCGGACCTAATAGTGTAAGTGCTTCTTATGCATTAGTAAATGGACTCGGTCGGGTTAACCGAATTGTTTTCGGACAATCAGGCGCCATGTATGCAGGGGCTTCAAGTGGCGGATTATGGAAAAGAAGTGGCGGAACCTGGACCTGTCTTACTAACTTTATTCCTAACCTTACTGTTTCAGGAATCGCAATTAATCCGGTAGATGAAAATGTAATTTATCTGCTAACCGGAGATGCCGATGGAGCTAATGGGCCTCAACTTCCATCAATGGGATTATTAAAAACAAATGATGGAGGAATTTCATGGTATCAAACAGGATTACAATTATCCTATTCAATTGGTTTTGCGGGTTACAAAATAGTTGAGCACCCGACCAGTCCGAATATTTTAATGATTGCATCCAATGCAGGAATTCTTCGAACAACCGATTCAGGACTGACATGGGATACAGTTTGCACTGACCTTAGTAATCCATTTTTTGATATTGAGTTTAAACCCGGTTCACCAAATGTTGTTTATGCGTGCAGCCGAAGTCATGTTTATCATTCGTTAGATGATGGACTCACCTGGTCATCACCCTCAGCATCCGCTGCAATAAATGGTGATGGGTTTGTAAGCAGAACTGCACTTGCTGTAACAGCGGCTGCTTCTAATAATGTGTATGTTCTTTGTGCTCGAGATGGCGACAATCTTTCACCAACAGGTTTTCTTCGATTGCTGAAATCAACCAATGGTTCGAGTGCGTTGTCATTTTCAGTGGTATCAACTTATTTAAATTCTCCAAATCTATTTGGAGGAAATAACAGTGGATCCGATGCTCGTTCTCAAGCCGCATACGATTGTGTTTTTGAAATTTCTCCCGACAATGCAAATGATATTTATGTAGGAGGAATTAATATGTGGTACTCCGGAAGCGGAGGCACACCCGGCACATGGTCGCTGGCGAGTTACTGGGCTGAAGATGGATCTACTACAGTTGATAAAATGCATGCCGACCAGCACGATGCAGTTTTTTATGGTGGTGATTTATATGTTGCAAATGATGGGGGTGTAAATTTTCATGACATCGGTGTGCTGGATCCTAATTGGGATGGTTGGTATACCGGTTTGGGAATTGCACAGTTCTTCTCCTTAGAGTTAGATCCGACAAATCCGAACGGTCACACATTACTTGGAGCGCAGGATAACGGAATAAAACTTTATGATGGTGACGATAATTTTCAAACTCTCGCCACAGGAGATGGAGGTGAAGGATGCGTTGACCCTACTGATAACAACAGGTATTATTTTTATTTGAATTATCAATTGTATAAAGATGGTTGCGATTTATGTTGGCCCGGTACAACCAATCCATATTCAGGATGTTTGTGTGTTGATGATTCAATTCAGCCCACCACATGGGGAACCCGTGCGCTTGAAATTGATCCATTAAATCACTCTGTTTTATATGCAGGTTACAATTGCCTTTTTAAAACCACTAATGAAGGATCAAACTGGTCGAAAGTAAATGGGATTCCATGCAGTGCTGGTGCCGGAGGAACTATTGTTGACTTGGATTTTGATGCTGCACATAGATTATGGGTTACTAAAAATTTTAAACTTTATCGGGAAACAGGTTCAGGCACTGGTGCTTTTGTTGATGTAACATCTACTCTTCCAATAGGAGGTGCTGTGCTTACGGGGCTTGCTTGTTCCAATACAAATTCGCATGTAGCATTTGTTACCTTCTCCGGATATTTTGATGGAATAAAAGTTTTTGAAACGATTGATGGAGGAACAACCTGGTTTAATATTTCAGGTTACTTACCAAATGTGCCGGTCAATTGTATCGTTTATCAAAATAATACTGATGATGGTTTGTACATAGGAACCGACATTGGTGTTTTTTATTACGACAATTCAATTGTGTTGTGGACACCATTCAGAAACGGAATGCCTTCAGTAGCTGTAACTGATTTAGAAATCAGCACGGTAGATAACATGTTGTATGCTGCAACTTTCGGTCGCGGATTATGGAAGAGTGATTTGTTTACCGGATGTCAGAGCGCATTAAAAATTCTTGACGGAATAATCTCCACTGATAGTTATGTTGGTCCTTTTCAGTTTACTTCCGGATACAACACTTATCGCACCATTGATTCAACAATAATAAACATGCCGCTTACCGGTGGACTTGGACAAAATACTTTACTTATTTCTGAAGGCTACATTAAATTGAAAGAAGGATTTCAAGCCACCAATACTGACTTCACAGCAAAGTATGATCAGTATTGTTTCAATGGATTTTTCGAATACCTGAAAGGAGAATATGCAGGCGAACTTTCTCCCAATGAAAATCAGCCGACTGTTACAGCAGATGAAAATAAAATTTTGCTGTCTGTTTATCCGAATCCGTTCAGCACCGAATTGAAAATGGGCGTGCAGATTTCCGATTCGCAAAATCCCATTCAGGTTTCGTTTACCGATTTGAGCGGAAGAAATATTTCTGTTCCTTACACACAATCATCATACGATGGCGAAGTGATTGGATTCCGATTCAACACCACACAACTTGCTGATGGTGCTTACCTCATTTTAGTCCGTTGCGGAAACTCTTTACAAACAAAAAAAGTGATAAAGCTATCAACCGAATAAATTTCGATAGAATTTAAGATGGTGTAAATCCCTGTAAAATTCTTACAGGGATTTTTTTTTACTGAATGCTCAATCATCCTTCCATCCACTCAATAAATCAACCGACAGCTAAAAAACTTTTGAGCGCATTGTTTCATCCCTCACATTTATCCAACTAAAAATTCTGTTCCATGAAAAAAATCCTCACACTCGCATTTCTCCTTTTCACTATTCACCTTTCACTTTTCACCAACCATGCTTCTGCTCAATGGAGTTTAACAGGTAATGCTGGAACTACTGCCGGAACAAATTTCATCGGAACAACCGACAACAAAGATTTTGTTTTTAAAACAAACAGCATTGAGAAAGGTCGTGTGAAATCAAATGGTCTATGGCAATTTGGTGCTACATTCAATCTTGCAAAAATTGACTCAGGCGGAAATCTTTCCTTCGCAGGAAGTGCTGCTTACAAAGTCGCAGGAAATAAATATGCATTTCAATATGCAGCAAACCCCAACTACGGTTTGTTTTTCAACTCAACAAGTTTGTTGTATGAATTCAGAACTTCCACTGCGCTTTCTGTTTTTTCTATCGGAGCAAATAGTGGTAACGGAATTTTCAAAGGCAATTTAAAAGTAGGAGCATACACACTTCCTTCAACTGACGGAACAAACGGACAGGTTTTAAAAACCGACGGAGCAGGAATTCTTACATGGAGTGCTGACAATAACGGTGGCGGCGGTGGCTCGCAATGGACAACAAACGGCACTGCTATTTATTACAACACCGGTAATGTCGGAATCGGCACTTCCACTCCCGGAACATTATTTAATGTAACTTCATCCACTAACAGTAATCCTGTTTCATTTGATGGCGCAGCAGGAATGTATATTTCGCTTTATGAAGGCGGTGCTTATCGCGGCTACCTCGGTTCTTATTCGGGAGCAGCAAACGATGTTGATTTCGGAACAGGTGGCACCAACTTAACTGGCAAATTAAATTTCACTATTCAGGCAGCACCTAAAATGACGATTGATGCAGCAGGTAATGTAGGAATAGGAACTACAGCTCCGGCTTCGCTATTAGAAGTTTCATCTTCACAACCCGATGCACGAATCGGATTAACAAACAGCGCAAACTTTGGTCGCTTGTTGTTTGCACAGTCGGGAACAATTTTCAGTTCTGTTCAGCAAATCGGAAGTACTTATGCTACAACCAACAGACAAAATGCTTTGGAGTTCATGAATCTCACCGCATCAGGTCCTATTTCTTATTGGACAGGTGGAAGCGAGCGTTTGAGAATCAACAGCAGCGGAAATGTAGGAATAGGAACTACAGCACCAACTTCAAAACTGCATGTAGTGGGTAATGCAGTCATAGATGGTTCTGAATCCATCACCGGAAATTTAACACTCTCAGGAATTTTGAATGACGGACTAACCGTATCCGGCTCTCCTACTTCTTATTTAAGAATGAATGCAACAGGTATCACCGGAACAGCATGGTCTTATACAAATGATGGCTACTACAATTTTGTAAATTGTATTGGCGGCGCCGGCGGCGCAGGCATAATTGCAAACTTTGCTAACACAACTGAAATAAATCAGTTTACAGTATGGGGAAATATCGGAGCAAGTAATTTCAATTCCACTTCTGATAGAAAACTGAAAACAAATATTCAGTCACTCGACAAAACAATTTCAGCGCTCGATGTAGTGAATGAACTCAATCCTGTTAGTTACGATTTCAAAACAGAAGAATACAAAATGCTGAACCTTCCTTCACGCGAACAATATGGTTTCATCGCGCAGGAAATTCAGGAGGTGCTTCCCAATCTGGTGCAAAGTGTAAACTATCCTGTTGCGCATGATGCGAATGGAAATGCAGTGAATGAAGAAGTGCTTACCGTTAATTATCTCGGAGTAATTCCAGTGCTCACACAAGCAATTAAAGAACAGCAAACCACTATCGAAACAAAAACACAGGAATTGGATGCGCAGAAAAAAATAAATGAAGAACAGTCACAACAGATTGAATCACTCAACACCAAACTCGATGCAATGCTGAACAAGATGAATGGTTTTGAAAATTCACTTTCACAGTGTTGTTCAAATAACCAGTCAACAGTTTATAGTAATCAGTCGACAGTTGATGCGGCGAAACTTGATCAAAACATACCGAACCCATTTATGCAAAACTGTTACATCAAATTCTCCATTCCTTCTTCTGCAAAAAATTCTTCTATCACCATTTCAGATTTGAATGGGCGACTGATAAAAACTTTCAGCAATCTCGCTGTTGGTTTCGGAACTGTAAATATTAACGGTGGCGAATTAGCAGCAGGAACTTATCAATATATACTGGTAATTGATGGAAATAAAGTTGATGGTAAGACTTTAGTTCTCACAAAATAAAAAACGCTTTTCTTATCGAATCCCTGTGAAATAATTTTCACAGGGATTTTTTTTGTCCATGAAATTTAAATGCCTGACGGAAATTTTTAACGGAATAAAAGGCTTGTATTTTCTCATTACATCAATCACCTTTGTCGTTCTCAATTAAATATCCTGTGATTATAGAAATA
>JAHEZG010000457.1 GCA_023251195.1 Chitinophagaceae bacterium
AATTATGCAACAGATATGATCCAACAGATCGACATTTAAGTCAGGAGAAGTTATCCCCCTGACTTTAATATCGTTTTCAATAAAGGCGATTTGCTGTTCGTTTAAACTAAACATACTTTACGCTTGGTTTGAGATCGAGTAGAATATTCATTGTGTTAATGAAATCGGCAAATTCATAAAGCTTTTCTTTAGCCCGCTCATTTCCGGTTTGAGTGAGTGTGTAGTATTTCCTTATGCGTTTACCAATGTTAACAGTTTCTGTTGTTACCACACCTTCTGCTTCCAGCTGATGAAGCAAAGGGTAAAGTGCACCTTCGGTAATAACAATTTTAGAATCTGTTAACTCTTTTACTTTTTGCGTAATCTCATATCCGTACATTTCTTTTGTTTCGGATAACAACTTTAAAACAATCGTTTTTAAAGTTCCTTTTATTAGTTCTGATGAATACATAATACAAATATACATAAGAAAATTATGTATATGCAAATTATGTATTAAAAATATATTTAAAGCACTGATTATATGTATATTAAAATTTAACCAAAATTATTTAAAACAACCTTTTGATTAAATAGTGCTATTTATCATTGAATTATGGAAGATAGGATAGAAAGAGAAATAGTCCCTATAGCAATCGAGAGAAAATGGCAAAAAGAAAAGCATCACTTGCGCGATGCTTTTCTTTTTTGTGACCTCAAGCGGAAAAATGTCAAACTTTTTAATGGAAGATATAGAAAATATTTTACAACTGGAATCTATGATATAGCAAGTAAATACCAACTGAACACTACAACATCATTTTGCATTTATTATTCCTTAATCACTCTCTGGACTTTCTGAGCGACTCCTTGTGTTGCCACTATGTAATAGATGCCATTTGATCTTGCAGATATATCAAGTAATTCCTTACTTGAATTGATGATTTGCTCCAACATTTTTTCTCCCATGCTATTGTAAATACTTAATGTTAGACCTACTTCACATGCTACATTGAAAACACCAGTTCCAACAGTAGGATAAACTAACAAGGGACCAAATTCACTTTCTGTCTTTTCATTCGTTCCTGCGGTCGATTCGATAGTTACTTTGTAATCTTCTATTTCACCATAATAGAAAGCAGGTTGAGCCATTTCTGTAGTTGAATTACAAGGTACAGGAGTAGAATTTCCAAGCATCATATCACTGGTATAAATAATTCTAATACGAGTTTGCCCCTGCAAAGCTGATGTGGGAATAGTGATATTGAAACTCAGATTCACATCGCCAAACGGTGCATCTGAAATTTGTGTTGATGATGCCTGACCAACCAATTCCGCTTCTTCAAAACTATTGTTTAAGTTATAATCAATAAAAACCCAACAAGCATTCAGCTCCATATCGTTTTTAGAAACAGTAATTGTAACGGGGATATTTATTCCTTTTTGCAAACTTACAGATGTTATATTATTGTAGTAAACATATTCAGAACCTGCATGGTACACAGCACCTGAATTATTACTTAATGCTCCAACACCTACTTGCTTAATGTGATTATCATAAGGGGTGGTCATTGCTATGATCTTTGCTTCACAGTAAGGAGCAGGGTTTGTAATTTGCGCATTCGTATTTATTGTTAATGCTAACAGGCATATCGTTGCCAAAATTGTTTTTTTCATCATCTCTTTTTTAAATAGTCTTTATTAAAATTTACCGTTGCATTGGTATCATATCAGTGTTATCTACTGGATAACTGTCATGCTCCTTGTACAATTGTTGAAATGCCTCCAAATTGGTTGGATCATCATCGAGCATCTGATACATTTTTCTAAAGAAATCCTCACGATATAATCCCGGATTAAAAATCATGGTCAATTTCACCTTGTTATCAGAGTCGTTATTATAACCGTGAACTGAAAGTTTAGGGATATAGATTACAGTTCCCGGTTCCGCCTTTACTTCTCCTTTTGAGGTGAGAACAGTCAAAACTCCTTCTCTGACGATGAATGTCTCATCCATTTGTTTGTGATAATGCAATTTTGGGCCTCTGGCATTCGGCTCCATTTCAATATTATACAATCCAAACTGATTGTCAGTTACTGTTGAAGGAACTATTACAGTAAGCTTGTTTCCATGGCTTTGAAATTCTTCGCCTTGATTGGGTAGAATAATAACTGCATTATTTTTCCATTCCTGATTTGTTCCATAGTTGATTGT
>JAHEZG010000170.1 GCA_023251195.1 Chitinophagaceae bacterium
GGAAAAATATGACTGGTCGGTTTCTTACGAGCGCACAAGCGACCAACCGTACGGATTGCAGTTGCTTTACAATTTATTCAAAACAGAATACGCCGGTTCACGCTTTGTAGAAATAAATAAACCACTGCGCGAAAATTTAGAGGCGCTTAAAAACCACCACGATGCGCTTTATTTTATTGCCGGTGGTTGGTTGTATCTCGATAGCACGGCACAAGATGCAGTGATGGATTTTGTGAGTGAAGGCAACACCGCATTTATTTCCGCCGCGTATGTTCCATATAATATTTATTATGATTTGTTGAATGGAAAAATTTCAGATTCCACTGATGATGAATATTCGAATTACTACCAGCCTTATCATTTCAGTGATTCCATTGTATCATTTTCGTTGCTGCATTCGTCTTTTCAAAACGACAGCAGTTTCAAAGTCAATTATATTTTTAACTGGAAGTTTGTGTTTGGCGATTGGAATTATTTTTTTGAAAAGGGCCGTGAACAATCACTCGATTCTGTTGCAGCACTCGGAACTATCAATACAGATTATGTCAATTTCATTCGGGTTAAATATGGCAAGGGTTATTTTTATCTGCACAGCAATCCCATTGCGTTCACCAATTTCAATCTCAATCACGAGCAAGGATTTCAATACCTGCAAAATGTGTTTTCAAATTTTCATCCTGCCACTATCATTTGGGACGAAGCAAGTAAACTCCCTTACCAGGATGACCGCTCAAAACAATATGCCGGCGAAAGCCCGTTGAAATTTATTCTCGGAAATCGTTCGTTAAGGTGGGCTTGGTATGTATTGCTCTTCGCTGTTTTGCTGTTCATTTTATTCAGGGCCAAGCGTGTTCAAAAAACCATTCCTGTTCTTGAACCCAACTTAAATACATCGCTGGAGTTTGTGCAAACAGTAAGCAGATTATATTTTTTGCAAAACGACCACCTTGCTCTTGCCAAACAAAAAATGAAATTGTTTTCGCTCTTCAGCCGTAATAAATACAAAATCACTTTTAAAAATAATACAGATGAAGAGTTGAATCGCCTCGCTTTAAAATCAGAAGTAAACTTTCAGGAGGTGAAACATATTTTCACTTCCTACAAACTCATTTCATCTCGCACTTACATCAGTGCTGATGAACTGATTGAATTTCACAAAAGCATTGATCACTTTTACCGAACCTGTAAATAATTAAGCATGGAAGAAAATTCAGAAAACACAATGGATAATAATATCGAAAGCGCAAATATTGAAAGCACTCCGCCACCCACGCAATTGCAAACCGAATTGCAACACCTGAGCAGTGAAGTATTAAACATCCGCAGAGAGTTAAGTAAAATAATTGTTGGCCAGGATAACCTGGTCACGCTTTTATTAAATGGTTTGCTGGCCGGCGGTCATGTGCTGATTGAAGGTGTGCCCGGAATTGCAAAAACACTCACCGCAAAATTGATTGCAAAAACTTTGAGTGTAAATTTTTCGCGAATACAATTTACGCCCGATCTTATGCCTTCTGATGTAACTGGCACTACAGTGTTCAATGCAAAGACTGCGGAGTTTGGTTTTCATCGCGGCCCCGTGTTCAGCAATGTTGTTTTAATTGACGAAATAAATCGTGCGCCTGCAAAAACACAATCAGCTTTGTTTGAAGTGATGGAAGAATTGCAGATTACTGTTGATGGAAAAACATATCCAATGGAAGCGCCCTTCATGGTTCTTGCCACGCAAAACCCCATTGAGCAGGAAGGCACTTACCGATTGCCGGAAGCGCAGCTCGACCGTTTTTTATTCCGCGCCAAAATCACTTACCCAAATGTGGAGCAGGAGGTGATGATACTGCAGCGCTTCAAAGAAGATTTCACCATTCGCCAATCCACCGAAGTTAAAGCGGTGATGAATGCGGCTGAGGTGATGAAGTACCGAAAGCTGGTGGAACAGGTTTATATAAAAGATGAACTCATCAACTACATCGCGCAAATAATTGTGGCCACGCGCAACCACGGCGATTTATTTCTCGGCGCATCACCACGCGCGTCACTTGCAGTTATGAAAGCGGCAAAAGCAATGGCAGCCATGAGTGGTCGTGAGTTCGTTACACCTGATGATATTCGTTTTGTTACAGCACCCGTTTTAAATCACCGCATCATTCTCTCACCCGAAAAAGAAATGGAAGGAGTGGAAATAGAAGATGTTATTAATCAGGTGGTACAGAGTGTGGAAGTGCCGAGGTAAATATTTGAAATCTCGTGAAATTTTTAAATCAACTTTTCTCACTAATCGGTTTTTTGTGGCAATGGCTGCGATGGTTGCCGCGTATGCCATCAGTTTTGCTTATCCGTTTTTATTTTATGTGTGTAATGCTGTTTTGGTTTTATTCATCACTGCTTTTATTGCTGATATTTTTTTACTCTTCAACTCACAGGTAAAAATTAAAGCATTGCGCAAAGTGCAGCCTGTGCTTTCGCTTGGCGAAGTGCAGCATGTGGAACTGCAAATAGAAAATCAATCGCCCATGAAAATGCGGGCGAGAGTGATTGATGAATTGCCTGAACAATTGCAGGAACGGAATTTTCATCTGCATTTAATCATTGATGAAAATGAAAAGAAAAAAGTGCAGTACGATGTGCGACCACTCTCGCGCGGAGAATATTTATTCGGAAACATTAATGTGTTTCTGCAATCCATCATCAGTTTGGTTGAACGGAGAATTAATGTTGAATGCGAATCGTCAACTGCAGTTTTTCCGAACATCATTCAAATGAAAAAATTTGAACTGATGGCATTCTCTCGACTTAATACTTTTCAAGGATTGCGAAGACTGCGCCGCCTTGGTCACAGTTATGAGTTTGAACAGATAAAAGAATATGTGCAGGGTGATGATTACCGAAGCATTAACTGGAAAGCAACCAGCCGCAAAGCCGACCTGATGGTGAATCAGTTTGAAGATGAACGCGCACAACAAGTGTACTGCCTGATTGATAAAGGAAGAGCGATGCATATGCCCTTCAACGATTTGAGATTGCTCGATCATGCAATTAATACTTCGCTCGTGATTTTAAATATTGCCTTACGCAAGCACGATAAAGCAGGTCTGGTTTCGTTTGCCGATAAGTGTGATGTGTTTGTGAAGGCAGAAAAGGGCGGACATCAACTTCGAAAAATTATGGAGCAGTTGTATCGCGAGCAAGAACGGATGTTCGAAGCGAATTTTGAAAATCTGTATTCCATTATTCGAAGCACTATCACACAACGGAGTTTGCTTTTTTTGTTCACCAATTTCGAAAGTTATTATGCAATGGAACGGGTGATGCCGCTACTGCGCCGTATGAATCTCCGGCACTTGTTAGTAGTTGTGTTTTTTGAGAATACGGAAATTGAAGATTACTCAAAACAGAAAGCAACTTCATTGGAAGAAATTTATAATCACACCATTGCTCAAAAATTTTCAGCAGAGAAATTACAGATTGTTCAGCAACTGACTTTGTATGGCATTCAAAGTATTCTCACCCGACCGGAAGAGTTGGCATTGAATACAGTGAATAAATATTTAGAATTGAAATCGAGAGGATTGATTTAGAGTTCAGGATAGAACGCAGATTTTTATGATTTGCGCAGATTAAAAAATCTTAATCGATCTTAATAATCATAAAAATCTGCGTTCTATTAAGAGTTGTAAAATTCAGTTTCTATAAATAACAAAAGTCTTAGCCAGCTTATCGTGCAATGCCTGATGGCGTGAATCAAATGCCGCCATGATGTAACCGATTAATAAAAGGATGGAAGAAATAAATTTTGCAAAATATCTTCCTGTTGCATTCATGAATGATATGCGTTCGCCTTGTTCGCTCACAACCATAATTCCCAATGAAATTTTTCCAATGGTTCCCATATTGCTTGAGCTTTCCATTCCTGCAAAGTAGAGCCAGCCAACAATTAATGAAAAAGGATTACTTGTAAAAGAAGAATAAGATGAACTGCTTAAAAATATTAATGCAAATAAAGATGAAGTAACACTGATGAGAATTGCATCAATGAATAATGCTGCAAAGCGAGACCAGAAACTTGCGTATCTGAAATTCAGTATTCTGTTTTCGGGTAAGTCAAGAATTGTTTCCATTTAGTTTGATTCTGTTTTTTTAACACGGAGTAACAGAGAATATTTAAGTTTATTTTTTTAAAATTATATTTTATCACAGAGAGCACGGAAGTTTTATTCACTTGGAAGTTTTGCGAATTCTTCTGTAACAAGTGAAACAAGGTTGTCTTTTATGTTTTCGCAATTAAAATTTATTATAAGACCTTTTGGTTTTGCGGCGAGTTTTAAATAGGAGAGAAGTTGTGCTTTGAATACAGGAATCATTTCTTCTACAGCTTTTTCTTCGACAATAATTAAATCATTAATAAGCAAATCAATTTTCAATTTGTCTCCCAAATTTTTCCCTTTATAAATTATCGGAACAAATATTTGCGATTTAACATTTAATCCTGCGCGTTGCAACTCTTCAATAAAGCAAGTTTCATAAACTGATTCTAATAAACCTGGACCAAGATACTTGTGTACTTCAATTGCACATCCAATTACCTTGTACGAAATCTCATTTATGTATTTCTGAGTAATCATCCTCTGTGTTCTCTGAAAAAATTAATAATTGTATTCTAGGTCTTATCAAAAAATCTTAGTGCTTCTCTGTGTTTCTTCGTGCCTCAGTGTTAAAATATTTTCTCTATTTCTCTGTGGTAAAAACTCTAAGCAAATGCCTGCAAGTCCACTAACTTTTTATACAAACCAGCTTGCGCAATCAATTGCGCATGTGTTCCGCGTTCTTCAATTCTTCCCTGATTCAACACAATAATTTCATCAGCATGTTGAACAGTTGAAAGCCGGTGTGCAATCACAACTGCCGTATGATCTTTCAATAAATTATTTACTGCATCCTGTACCAATTGTTCTGATTCTGTATCGAGTGATGAAGTTGCTTCATCTAAAATTAATATAGGTGGATTTCGTAACACTGCTCTTGCAATGGTTATTCTTTGTCGTTCACCACCACTCAATCTATTTCCTCTGTCGCCGGTAATTGTTTGATAACCTTTTTCTTTTTTAACAATGAAGTTATGTGCATTGGCAACTTTTGCTGCGAGAATAACTTCATCTTCCGTAATTCCGGTTAAACCAAAAGCAATGTTGTTGAATAATGTATCGTTAAATAATACAGCTTCTTGTGTCACCATTCCGAACATACTTCGCAGGTCAGCAATTTTATAATCGCGCAAATCAATTCCATCCAATAAAATACTTCCTTCCACCGGATCATAAAATCGTGGAAGCATATCAGCAATAGTTGACTTACCTGCACCCGACGGACCAACCAATGCAATCATTTTTCCTTTTTGAATTTTGAGATTGATATTGTGTAACACTGCCTTTCCTTCTGCGTGAGAAAATCCAATATTTTTTAATTCAATACTTTGGTTGAATGTTGAAACACTTTTCGCGTTTTCTTTTTCCTCGATTTTTATTTCAGCATCCATAATGTGTTGAATGCGGTCGGCAGAGGCCATTCCTTTTTGAATGTTATAATAAGCAGTTGAAAGTGATTTTGCAGGATTAATTATTTGAGAAAAGATGACAACAAAATTGATAAAGGCTGCTGCTTGTAAAGACTGATCATTTTCCAAAACCAGTTTCCCTCCATAATATAAAACCATTACCACAACGGATATTCCTAAAAATTCAGAAAGCGGTGACGATAAATCTTTTTTCCGTTGCATACTTTTCGATAAGCGGTAATACTTCATGTTATCGTCGCCGAATTTATTTTCCAAATATTTTTCTGCTCGGAATGCTTTAACAATTCTGTTTCCTGAAATAGTTTCATCTAATAATGAAAGTAAATCGCCTAACAATTGTTGCCCTTTTACTGATTGTCTTTTCAGCATTCTTCCGATTCTTCCAATGATTAATCCGGTTACAGGCAAAATAATTAATACAAACAAAGTGAGTTGCGGACTTATATAAATCATAGCGCCAAGTGAAACCAGAATGGCAACCGGTTCTTTAAATAAACTTTCAATAAAATTCATTATTGACCAGTCAATTTCCTGCACATCGGTTGTGCATCTCGAAATAATATCTCCTTTTCTTCCTTCCGTAAAAAATGAAACAGGCAGCACCAGGATTTTATTGAAAATATTATTGCGGATATTTCTGATAACTCCATGGCGCATGGGTGCAACAAAATAGAGTGCAGCAAACCGCGACAGGTTTTTCAGAAAAAATAAAACCAGCACACACAAGCACAAAAACACCAATGCCTGAACAGCACCTTGTTCTGAAATTATTATTCCGAGTTTGTAATTAAAATAATTCAAGAGTCCATTTACGGAAACATGAAACCCGGGGTCATCAACCGGCGGTTTTACTTGTTTGAACAACACCTGCAAAAACGGAAACAGCATGGCCATACTGAATACCGAAAAAACATTGGAGATGATGTTAAAAAGTATATTTAATAAAATATTGCCCCAGTATGGTCGGGCATATTTGAGCAGCGAATTCAATTTCTTCATTCGGGGGTAAAATTAACACTTAGATTAACTTTACATTTGCCCAATTATTATGCAACACATACGACAGAAAAAAATAGGCGAATTGATTCGCAAAGAGCTGAGTACTTTATTTCAGCGCAACGGAATAAGCACACACGGTGGTGGCATGGTTACCATTTCAGGTGTAGATGTAACTCCCGACCTGATGATTGCCAGAGTGTATCTCAGCTTATTCAATATAAAAACTCCGGAAAAGTTTTTAGAAAACCTGAATGATAAAATGCACGAGCTGCGTGGTCAGTTAGGTAATGAAATACGGCACCAGGTTCGTCACATTCCTGAACTGGAATTCAGGATTGATGATACATTGGATAATGTTTTCAAGTTGGAAGAATTATTAAAAAAGAATAAGGAGCAATAATTTTTTCATGCATCTTCCTTCGCTGTTTGCACGCCGTTATTTGGTTTCGAAAAAGTCAACTCAGGCAATAAATATTCTGAGCGGAATTTCGGTTTTAGGAATGTTGGTTGGAAGCATGGGATTGGTATTGGTGCTTTCAGTTTTCAATGGGTTTGAAAGCTTGGTCGTTTCGCTCTACGATAAATTTTATCCGGAAATTATTATTTCACCAAGTACAGGAAAATTTTTCAGTGAAAATTCCATTCATTATGATGAGCTGAAAAAAGTGGATGGAATAAAAGCATACTCTCTTCAACTGGAAGAAAAAGCATTGTTACGATTTGGAGATAATCAATACATCGCTACTGTTCGTGGTGTTGACAGTAATTTCACACAGATAAGTTCAGTTCAGAACTCCATGTTTCATGGGCAGTTTTTATTGCATAGTAACAGTTATCCGTATGCAGTTGTTGGTGCGGGAATTGAACAGGCATTGGGATTAAATTATGATAATCCGTTTAATGAACTATCCATTTACATTCCAAAAAAAGGAGTGAGTTATGTATTAAACCCAGAGGATGCTTTTAATCGTGAGTTGATTCGTCCCATTGGAAGTTTCAGTATTCAACAGGAGTTTGATATGGAATATGTATTTGTTCCGATGGAATTTATGAGAACATTATTGAATGAACCTGAAGCTGTTTCTGCAATTTCGATTGCAATAAATTCAGGGGCAAATGTTGACCGGATAAAAAATGATGTGAAAAAAATATGCGGAAAAAATTTTGAAGTGCTTGACCGATACGAACAAAACAAATCGTTGTATGCAATTATGAAAATTGAAAAGTGGGTGGTATATGCTGTTCTTACTTTCATTTTAATTGTTGCCGCTTTCAATATCATCGGGTCGCTTTCGATGTTGATTATTGATAAGCGAAAAGACATCAATATTCTACGGGTGATGGGAGCTGATTTACCCTCGATAAAAAAAATATTTTTGTACGAAGGAATTTTACTCTCATTCATTGGTTGTGTTTCCGGATTTATTTTATCTGTGATACTGATTTTGCTCCAGAAAAAATTCGGATTGATTGAAATCGGCGGCGGAACATTTGTGGTGAATGCCTATCCTGTAAAAATGCAACTGATGGATTTTGTATTAGTGTTTTTTACCTAATGGGAATTGGTGTAATGGCTTCCTGGATTCCAATGATGCGAAAGATGAATAACACAACAAGATTATCTTTCGAATAAAATATTTTCCCTGAAGAAACATTTCCTGAAATAAA
>JAHEZG010000171.1:0-7411 GCA_023251195.1 Chitinophagaceae bacterium
TTGGCATTGCTTCATCGGCAGTAATTAATCCAAATCGTAAAACATTTCGATCGCCTAATGTTTTGAAAACATTTTTTACTGCAGGATAGTTTGATTTTGAGTCCCCTTTTATAAGGATAACAGGATTGTTTCCTGCAATTCGAGCATTCACCAACCAGACACCTAATTCATTCGACAAATTTTCAGTTGTGTCGACAGGTATACCTGGCTGTTCTACTTTTTTTCTATCCTCTGGACTCATGTCTAAATAACCTTTCATTCCTCCCATTGGAATTCCAATACTGCTTCCGGTTGCGAATGCATTTATTTCATCAACTGAAAATTTTATATTATATGAATCCCCCATTTTTTCAATTAACGACTTACGGAAATTTTGGTTATCCAAATCAAAAAATATTCGTCCATCAGGTGCGATTGAAATTACCACTTTTCCATGCTCCTGAATTGGTGCAAGGGAAGTAGAACTCGGAGTAGAAACCTGCACTGGTTCGTCGGGACGAAATTGAGTAGTGAGAATAAAAAATGTAACGAGCAAAAAAGCCATGTCAACCATTGGCGTCATGTCAATGGAAACATTGCCTTTAGGCATTTTTATTTTTGACATCGCCTTTGTTTAGTTAAAGCGTGAATCGAAAGTATTTGTAATGCTGTATCCTGCTTCGTCAATCATGTAAGTCAACGAATCAATCTGATGCGAAAAGAAATTATAAGCGATGATAGCCATTGCAGATGTGATAATACCTGTAGCTGTATTAACAAGGGCTTCAGAAATACCTACTGAAAGTGCAACAGAATCTGCAGCACCTGATTGCCCCATAGCAGCGAAAGAACGAATCATACCAAATACAGTTCCAATCAAACCGGCAAGAGTACCAAGTGGTGCGATGGTAGCAATGAATGGTAAATTTTGTTGCAACATTGGTAATTCGAGTGCAGTAGTTTCTTCTATTTCCTTTTGAATGGCCAATACTTTTTGCTCATGCGTTAATTCTTTATTGTTCATCATCTCGCGGTACTTACGCAATCCGTTCTTTATAACATTAGCCACTGAACCTTTTTGTCTGTCGCATTCCGCTTCTGCAGCATCAAGGTTATTTTCTGTCAAATGATATTGCACCTGACGAACAAAGTTAACCACATTGCCCTTTCCTTTTGCTTTCATTAAAGTGAGAATTCGCTCAACAGAAAAAACAATAACCATTAATAACATTGTTAAAATAATCGGCACTAAAAATCCTCCCTTGTACATGATTCCGAGAATGCTGCCACTCTTAGGTTTTTCACGCAGCTCATCAACAAAGTTTGCTGAGTTTCCAAGAAAGAACTCGAATATGCAATACGAAACTGCAAAACAAGCTAATATTACAATTAGGGGGAAAAAAGCTGCGAGGCTATTATTTTTCTTCTGCATGTTGTTTTATTTGAATTTGATTTTTTATGAGGTTCGCAAATTTAGAATTAAAATCAAGCCGTCAAAACATTCTGAAAATTATTTAACAGTTGCTTTTATTTTCGGTTTAAGCGGTTATAATTTTTGGTAAATAAAGTTTATTCAATTGATGTTACAACGGCACTGTTTATTAAATTAATACTTCAGTTTTTTGTTTTTACAATTGGATGACAATTACTGATTGATGAATCCTGTTTTTTCCCTTCAGGTATTCAGAAATTTATTTTCAATTGAAAATAAGTTACATGTTTGTAAGTTACAAGTTTGTAACATTTTAAAATAGCTTCAGATTAAATTGTCTTTTTTAAAATAAACATTGTTCAGCCAGATGTGATAGACCGGGTCAAGCAGGTAAAATTCTCCGCCTTTACTATCAAGTAATTCTTTTGCAATCAACGCATCTTTAATCCGCAGTACATTGGCTGATGTTCCAAGTTCATAGCGTTTTAAAATTTCTTTTGAACTGAATTGTTTTACTTTATCAATTACCGCTTCCAGGAAATTCACCTGTGTGGTTGCTAGGTTTTCTGTAATGGTAGTAAACAAATAATCCAGTTGCTGAATCAACGCAGTTCTGGCTTCAATGTAATTTTCCATTGAACAAATTTTACCACTTCTCAACCATGTCATCTGTGAAAGTTGCTGCACATAGTATGGATGACACTCACAGGTGCTTATAATTTCTTTTGCAATTTTTTCATTTATCCTTTTTCCCGTATCGCTGAATCGTTTCTGAATAAATTCAATCCAGTCTTCTTCTTTTATTTTTTCAATGAAAAGAATATCGCCGAATTTATAGAACGGCATATCGGGCGATGCAAATACATTCATCATCATTGTTCGTTTGCTTCCATACAAACAATAACTGACATGCTGGTGTTTTTGCCAGTTTGCACGAAGTTGCTTTTGAAAGGCTGTTGACTCGGCAAAGAATCCGATGTTCTGAAATTCATCAATACACAAAACCAGTTTTATTTTTTTTGAAACAGCAATTCGTTCTGCGAGATTTAATATTTCATCGGGCCGTCGTTTAATTTCTTCCCAATCAAACCCCAAAGAGAATTCGCTGTTCTGGTCGGGCGAAAAATTTACTTTGGGCAAAGCGCGTTTAAAAAATTCTTTTGTATTCCGCACCCAATCTTCCCACTTGGTGGAGGTGCTTTTAATTAATTCCTCAGCAAATATTTTCAGGAAATCTTCTTCCTTTCGCACATTGTACATATCAAGAAAACAGAACCGCAACTTCTTATCTTTCTTAAAAGCAAGCATGGCCGCTTTCGCTACCAACGATGATTTTCCCCATCGTCGCGGCGAAATAAGAATGGTGTTGATTAACGAAGAGAAATTCTGAACAAGGTGTTTCGTTTCTTTTTCCCGATTGGCGAAATTAATTCCACCGGCCAGTTTACCGAAAATGAATGGAGTCATATTTTTAAAATGTTACACAAATGTAAGTTACATATTTGTAAGTTACAATTTTGTAACATTTCTAAATGGATGGAACAAGTCCCGGTAAAATTCCAAGAATAATAGTGGCAATGGAAAGAAGAATCAGCAGAACAGTCTCAGTGCTTTTCAACTGAATTATAGTGTCAGTATGTGATTTTTTAAAATACGATTCAATTACCGGTTTGAAATAATAATAAATGCTGATGAATGAATTTACTACTGCCAAACAAACCAACAAAACATAACCGCCTTCAATGGCTGAAGAGAATAAATAAAATTTACCAAAGAAACCTGCTGTAAGCGGAATACCGGAAAGTGATAACATACTGATGGCTGCGATGAATGCAAGTGTTTTATTTTTTTGAGCAAGACCTGTGAAACCAATTGCTTCATCAGTTCTCGTTTGTGTTTGAATAATGTGAATGATAATGAAAGCCGACATTGATGAAAGGCCATAAGCAATGGAATAAAATAAAATGGCACTCGCGCCTATGTATGCAGGAGAAAGTAATGCAAGTAACATGTAACCTGCATGAGCAATGCTTGAATATGCAAGCATCCGTTTCAAACTTTTTTGTTGCAATGCAGTAATGTTTCCAATGAACATGGTGATGACAGCAACAATCATAATTGCTCCGCTCCATTCAGTACTGATTGGAGCAAAACATATTTGGAACAAACGATAAAATGCTGCGAACGATGCAATCTTTCCAACGGTTGCGAAGAATGCAGTGATGATGGTTGGTGCACCCTGATATACATCGGGAGTCCAGAAATGGAATGGCGCGGCAGCAACTTTAAAAAGCAATCCTACTAAAATCATTAACACTCCACAGATCAAAATATAATTTGTTATAGCGCTTTTCAACTTTACAAATGCAGCGATTTCTGACAAATCAAACGAAGCCGTTGCTCCATATATTAATGCGATTCCGAAAAGTAAAAATCCGGTGGAAAAGGATCCCATCAGAAAATATTTCATGGCTGCTTCATTACTTCCGAGGTCTTTCTTTTTTAATCCGGCAAGAATGTAAAAACTAATTGATAAAATTTCCACTCCCAAAAACAACAGGAGCAGATTGGTAAATGAAACCATAACGATTGCTCCCGCAACAGAGAAAACAATGATTGATAGTACTTCAGGAAGATGGTGGTCATCGTCACCCATAAAACGATTGTAAAAAATAATTAACACTGCTGCCAACAACATGCACACCGCACCAAATGCAACTGCATAATTATCCATCAACATCATGTGATGGAAAAAAGATTGATTTGTATTCCTTTCAAGAGAATTAAAAACAACTGCAGCAGCCAATCCAAAAATGGAAAGCAGCGGTGTGATTTTACGGTAATTAAAAATGCTACCGAATAAATTTAAAATTCCTGTGATGGTAAGTGCGATTACTGCATTCATAATGTCGCGTTCAAAGTTGAATGGTTAGCAATCAGGTTCAACAATTTTGTTACAGCAGGAGCAGAAAGATTCAGCAACAAGTTCGGAAATATTCCCAAAACAATTATCAATGCAATCATCTTAAAACTCATAATTGTTTCCATCATGGTCATTGATGAAATACTACGGCTTGCCTCAGAAATTTCTCCGAAGAAAACATTACGGTAAAGCCGCAACATGTAAACTGCACCAAGAATTATTGTTAGTCCGGCAAACATGGCGGCATACATATTCCATTGATAAATTCCCATCAATAATAAAAATTCACCAACGAAACCATTGGTTAGCGGCAAACCAACACTGCCCAACATCACGATGGCGAAAACCACAGCAATTTTTTTATTCTCTGATGCAATTCCACCAAACAAATCCATCAATCTGGTTCCGCTTCTTCTTTCCAACAAATCAATTAAGAAGAAAAGTGCAACTGCATTTACTCCGTGATTGAACATTTGAATCATAGCACCTTGAATACCTTGTGTATTCATTGAAAATATTCCGGCAGCAATTAAACCAACATGTGCGAGTGATGAAAATGCAATGAGTGTTTTTAAATCGTTTTGGCGAATTGCTATCACACTGCCGTAAATAATTCCGCACACACATAAAATTATTGCAAGTGTGTTCCAATAAGCAACTGCTTCAGGTGCAATTGGTAAAACGAAACGAATCAATCCATACAATCCCATCTTCAACATAATACCTGCAAGCAACATGGTTCCTGCTGTTGGAGCAGTTGTATAAGCGGAGGGTTGCCAACTGTGAAATGGGAAAATTGGAATCTTCACTGCGAATGCTAAAAAGAATCCCCAGAAAATCAAGGTTTGTTGTGTGAGTGAAAGATTCAGTTTATAAAATTCAGAAATTTCGAAAGTATGATTACCCGGGGTTTGTAAATACAAATAGATAATTGAAACGAGCATGAATAAACTTCCTGCCAATGTGTAAATGAAAAATTTAAATGTTACAGCAATTCTGTTTTCGCCACCCCATAATCCACAAATAAAATAAATTGGGATGAGCGCAACTTCATAACTTACATAAAATAAGAATGAATCCATTGCTGTAAATGCTCCTAACATTCCGGCCTGCATTAAAAGAACCAATGCATAAAACACACTGGAGTCCTCCGTTTCTTTTTGAAGAGAAGTGAGAATGATAAACGGAGTTAGAAAAGTGGTGAGCAATACCAATATCAAAGAGATACCATCAATTCCCACATGAAAATTTATTCCGAAAGAAGAAATCCAGGTGTGATTGAATTCATCGAAGTAACCATTGAAGTGAAGATGAATGGCAACAATGATTGAAACCACCAACGATAAAATGGAACTCGTGAGCGCAACATATCCCGCTGTTTTTCCTTTCAGAAATAAAACAATCACCATGAAAACAATCGGAATAATCAACAACAGTAGTGTATGCATATCAGAAGTTGATTGTATTTACCAGTGAGAAAAAAAGTATCGCCACAATTCCTATCACCATCATTAAAACATAAAATCCAATGTTGCCGCTTTGCAGATTCTTTAACATGGAACTGAAAAAATAAATTGTTTGTCCACTGCCATTCACTGCTCCATCTATAACTTTTCTCTCGACTGAATGGAAAAAGAAATTGCTCATTCCGTTCAATGGCTTCACAATAATTTTATTATACAATTCATCCACATAAAATTTGTTCAATGAAAGTTTGTACCACAAACTCATTTTCGATTCGTCAATACTTTTCGCGATTTCTTTTTTATCGTAGCGCGCTTTTATAAACTGATAAATCAAAATAATTACTATCACTGATACAATCATCATAGCATATTCAAACAAGTGAGAAACCTCGTGCGATTGTATTCTTGTATTTCCACCAAACACAGGCGAGAAATATTCACTGAGAAAATGTGTTCCTCCCAATGCTTCAGGTATTCCCAAGAAACCACCAATGGCAGAAAGCACCATCAATATCATTAATGGAACTGTCATTGATTTTGGTGATTCATGTATGTGTTCGAGTTGATGTTTTGTTCCGCGAAATTCGCCGAAGAAAGTGAGGAAGAATAAACGAAACATATAAGCAGCAGTGAGCACTGAAGTAACAGCAAGTATCACAAACAAAAACATAGAATTGGAATAGGCAGCAGCTAAAATTTCGTCTTTCGAAAAGAAACCTGCGAATGGCGGAAAGCCTGCAATGGCCAATGTTGCAATAGCAATGGTGATGAAAGTTATTGGTAAATGTTTTCGAAGCCCACCCATCTTGCGCATATTCTGTTCGCCGCTCATTGCGTGAATCACACTTCCTGCACCGAGAAATAAGAGCGCTTTGAAAAATGCATGAGTCATAACATGAAACATGGCGCTTGAATAAGCAGTAACTCCGAGCGCAACAAACATGTATCCCAACTGGCTAACTGTTGAATACGCCAAAACTTTTTTAATATCTGTTTGTGTGAGAGCAATAATTCCAGCCATCAAAGCAGTCAGCGCACCAATCACTGCAACGAATTCGCTCGTAGAAGGAGCAAGCGCATACATAATATTTGAACGCGCAATCATATAAATACCGGCAGTCACCATTGTTGCCGCGTGTATGAGCGCACTCACAGGAGTAGGTCCCGCCATTGCATCAGGTAGCCAGGTGAAGAGTGGTATCTGCGCGCTCTTTCCCATTGCACCAATGAAAAGAAAAAGAGTGATGAGTGCGATGGTGGTATCACCTGAAGAAAAACTTCTTGCACTGTTAAACACCGAAGTGAAATCCGATGTGCCGAAAGTTTTAAAAATTAAAAATATGCCAAGCAAAAATCCAAGGTCGCCAATGCGGTTCATGATGAATGCCTTGTTTGCCGCGGCAGTGTAATCATGATTCTTGTACCAGAAACCGATTAATAAGTATGAACACAACCCCACTCCTTCCCATCCAATAAACAGCATCACATAATTTGCTCCAAGCACCAACACCAGCATGTTGAACATAAACAGATTCATGTAAGCGAAAAATTTTCCGAAGCCTTCATCATGACTCATGTAACCTGCTGAATATATGTGAATGAGTAATCCAA
>JAHEZG010000171.1:7421-8214 GCA_023251195.1 Chitinophagaceae bacterium
TAATCAGCATCATGATTATGCTGAGCCGGTCAACTAAAAATGAAAAATCAACTGAGAAATTCCCTGCGGTTATCCAGGTGAAATAAGTTTTCTGAACGGCTGCTCCACTGCGACCAAGGTCTTCATAAAAAATTCCGGCGGCAATAATGAATGAAAGCAAAACAGAACCGCACCCAATAATTGTCGCGAGGTTTTTTGATATTTTGCCGAAGCCCAAACCATTAATGATGAAACCAATTAAGGGGAGCAACGGCACTAACCATACTAATTCTGTCATCCTGTTTTTTTGTGCGCGACAAAACTAATAATACAGGTCACAGATGCAATATGATTGAATGCAGAAATTTATAGAAGCAATTGTTTTAAATACAGATGAAGAGGTAGAAAGAGAAAAATAATTTTACTTTAATCTTTCACCACTTTCCCTTTAGCGATTACACAGTTTTTATTTCGTACTTCATAAAAATATATTCCTGCACTGAGAAGTTCAGCGTTGATTGAAATTGAACGGATAAAAGTTTGCTGGCTTATTTTTTGAGAAAGCACATTGTATAAAATAATTTCTGCTGGCTCATTATTATTTGTTTGCACTTTCATTTCATTGCTTAATGGGTTTGGAAAAATATTCACTCTAAAATTTTCATTCACCGTAAACGAACCAACTGAATTTATTAAAGCTGCCGAACACAAAGCACCATCGTTATTGCCTGATGCCGGCCCAAATGAAAACAAAACCGCATTTGTATTTCCATTATCAGGATTTGAAATTTTAAAAATCTTTCCGCCGTTGTTT
>JAHEZG010000458.1 GCA_023251195.1 Chitinophagaceae bacterium
AAAAGGCCAGGAAAAATCAGTGTATGTAGGTGCATTGAGCAGATGGAAAGATGCCGCAATTTTTGTGGTTCGTTTAGACATTGATGAATTCTCGTTCACCTTTTCTTACGATTTAAATTATTCAAAACTGGCGAAAGTGAGTCATGGACAGGGCGGTCCTGAAATCGCCATTCAATACATTGGTTCTATTCCTTCAATGAAGAAAAATAAAGTTTACTGCCCGCACTTTTAAAAGCGGAATTACGATTACCCTAAAAACAAGGTTGACAGCAACGGCAAATTAATCCGGTGCTAAGGGCTGGATGTGGTGTGCAGCCCTTTTTTTATTTTAAAATTCTTCAGGAATTAAATTAAAATCGTTAAAGCGATTTCAGAATAAATAGAAATATTAACCCACGGTTTAAACTGTGGGCTAATATTTCTATTTACAAAATACAATGGCTTCAGCCATTTCTTAAGATTTATATTGCAGGTATAACTATGAAAATTATTTGAAACAAGAATTATGAAAGAGCGATATTGAATTACACCTTTGAAGAAAAATAATCCGGGTGTTCAGTAAAGATATTGAAGAAAGAATTTTTTCTATTGAGAATGATGAACAGTTTGAACAACTGGCGATGGAAATATTTTATGCTCAAGCTGAACAGAATAAAATTTACAAAGAGTTTATTGCTAACCTGAATATAAAAGTGAATGAAATAAAATCTTTACAACAAATTCCTTTTCTTCCGATTGAATTTTTTAAAACACACGATGTAATAACCGGACAATTTATTCCCGAAGCAATTTTTAAAAGCAGTGGAACAACCGGAATGGAAACAAGCAGGCACCTGGTAAAAAACCTCTCGATTTATGAAAAATCTTTTCTAACTAACTTTAAAAATTGTTTTGGTGCACCGGAAGATTTCACTTTTCTCGCATTGCTTCCCTCCTATTTAGAAAGAACTGATTCATCATTAATTTATATGATGAAGAAATTAATTGAACTGAGCAATGATACGCGTTCAGGATTTTATTTGAATGCCACAACTGAATTAGTTGAATTACTTTCTCAACTCAATTCAGAAAACAAAAAACATATTTTAGTTGGAGTCACATTCGCATTGCTCGATTTCCCACAAGTGGATTTAACTAATTTTTCAAAAACAAATATTATGGAAACCGGTGGGATGAAGGGGCGGAAAAAAGAAATGATTCGCAAAGAAGTTCATGAAGAACTGAAAAATAAATTCGGAGTGAAAACTATTTATTCAGAATACGGAATGACCGAACTGCTTTCGCAGGCCTATTCAAAAGCAGCTGGAAATTATTTTACTCCGTCTTGGATGAAAGTTTTTATTCGTGAACCGAACGACCCAATGGAAATTCTATCGACAACTCAGGCAGGTGCAATAAATATTATTGACCTGGCAAATCTTTATTCGTGTTCATTCATTGCCACTGATGATTTGGGAAAGAGGAATGATGATGATAGTTTTTCAGTTTCAGGAAGAATGGATAACAGTGATGTGCGAGGTTGTAATTTGCTGGTTATTTAAATTTAATTCATCGAAATCACACTCGCTTCGTTGCTGAAAACTAATTCGCCTTCTTTGTTGGTGTCCACCCAAATCACCGATTCGGATTGCACTTCACCGGAAAGAATTTTTTTCGACAACTCGTTCACTAATTCTTTTTGAATCACGCGCTTCAATGGTCGCGCACCTAAAGTCGGGTCGTAACCTAAATCGCCAAGCGTCTTTTTTGCTTTCTCAGAAATATTCAGTTTGATATTGTTCTTCATCAGCATTGCCTGCAATTGCTTCACCTGTATTTCTACGATTCCAACAATTTCATTTTTCATAAGCGGAGTGAACATGATGATGTCGTCAATGCGATTTAAAAATTCAGGGCGGATGGTTTTGCGCAGCAAGTCCATCACTTCCACTTTTGTGGTTTCCAGAATTCCGTACTTGTTCTTCTCGTTAATCTTCGCAAAGTTTTCCTGTATCACATGCGAACCCATGTTACTGGTCATGATGATGATGGTGTTCTTGAAGTTGACGGTTCTTCCTTTGTTATCAGTCAATCGTCCATCATCGAGCACCTGTAACAGTATGTTGAACACATCGGGATGCGCCTTTTCAATTTCATCGAGCAACACAACAGAATAGGGTTTGCGGCGAACTG
>JAHEZG010000459.1 GCA_023251195.1 Chitinophagaceae bacterium
TGCGGAATTTTTTTCGGTAATTCTTTTTTTACGAGCTTTAAAATTTCTTCATCCGCTAAATCACATTTAGTTATCACGAGCATTCGTTGCTTGTGCAGCAACTCCGGATTGTATTGTTCCAGTTCATTAAGCAAAACATCATACTCGGCTTTTATATCGTTGCAATCAATTGGTATTACAAAAAGCAACATGGAGTTCCGTTCAATGTGCCGAAGAAAACGATGCCCCAATCCCTTGCCCTCGTGCGCGCCTTCAATTATTCCGGGAAGGTCGGCCATTACAAAAGATTTATTGTCTTTGTACTGCACCATTCCTAAATTCGGAACGAGTGTGGTGAATGCATAATTCGCAATTTCAGGTTTGGCAGCACTCACAACTGAAAGCAAAGTTGACTTACCTGCATTCGGAAAACCAACCAATCCTACATCTGCCAATAATTTCAGTTCAAGAATTTTCCAACCTTCTTCCAAAGGTTCGCCCGGTTGAGCGTGTCGTGGGGTTTGCTTGGTAGGTGTTTTGAAATTATAATTCCCCAAACCTCCTCTGCCACCTTTTACCAAAATTCTTTTTTCACCTTCCTTCGTAATTTCAAAAAGAACTTCCCCGGTTGCAAAATCCCTGGCCACTGTTCCAAGCGGAACATCGAGAATAATATCTTTTCCTGAAGCACCGGTACTTAAATTAGAACTGCCTGGCTCACCATTGTCAGCATGTATGTGTTTGCGATATTTTAAATGCAGCAATGTCCACAACTGCTGATTGCCGCGAAGAATAATGTGTGCACCTCGACCACCATCACCACCATCAGGGCCGCCCATCGCTGTGTTTTTATCTCTGCGCAAATGCGATGCGCCCGGACCACCGGCTCCGCTTCTGCAAAATATTTTTACATAATCAACAAAGTTACTTCCTTCCAAATTTTTCTAAGAGAGTTTATTCATCTCGTCGCAAAGGTGCGCGAATATTTCGTCAATAGTTCCAACACCGCGAATGGATACGAATTTTTTTTGTGCAAGATAGAAATCAGCAAGTGGCGCTGTTTGGTTATAATATACTTTCAACCGATTGCGAACTACTTCTTCATTTGAATCATCACTTCTTCCGCTTGTCAGGCCGCGATTGATTAATCGCTTCACCAGCTCTTCATCATTAACTTCCAGTGAAAGCACTACATTAATGGATGAATTTTTATTGGCCAGAAAATCATCCAATGCTTCGGCTTGGGGAACTGTGCGAGGGAAACCATCGAAAATAATTCCCTGCATTTCTGTCTTCAGATTGCTGTCGGCATAATTGCCAAGCATGCGAATGGTTAATTCATCAGGCACCAATTTGCCTGCATCCAGGTATTGTTTTACTTCTTTTCCAATTACAGTTTCATTTTTTATTTCGCTGCGGAATATGTCGCCGGTGCTGATATGCAGCAGTTTAAAGTGTTCTCTGAGCAATTGTGCCTGAGTCCCTTTTCCACTGCCCGGAGGTCCGAATAAAATAATGTTCAACATGTAATTTGGTTGAATGCAAATGTGTTCAGACAATTTCAGAATTCAAAGGTCAAAAGTCAGAAAAGGAATAAATATTTTTTGCGGCTCTTGAAATTTATAGTTGATGAATTTAACACGGAGGCACGGAGAACACGGAGGTTTTGAGAATTTAAATTGTAACCATTGAAGTATTTTCCGTTGTATAGTAGAATGAGAAACTGAAAGCGTGGAATTGTTGCCGATGGTGACAGGTTTAGGAGCAAGCTGATTTTAATCAGCGTGTACAGTGTTATCTTCACCGCGTGGAATAGTAATAGAAACCGAACCCTCACAGTTTGACTTTTGAAATACTATATTCACCAACAGAATCGTTCTTCTTTTTCTCGTTAAAAAATTGTTAAAGAATCACGACCTGAAAATTAACTTCAATTTTTGTAAATGGAATTTACAGCAGAAAACAAAACCAGCACCCCGAAACTCCACTTCAGTCACGCTTCTAATGAATTTTATACAGAAGTAAAAAACCGGGTTCACCAGTATTTTCAAAAAAATAATATTTCCACGCATGCTGACTACCGCATGGTGATTAAGACCTTTGTTTTGCTCGGCACTTTCGTCGGAACTTACCTTTTGTTTTATACCGGATGGATGAATGGCTGGCAATCGCTTGTTGCGTGTTTTT
>JAHEZG010000172.1 GCA_023251195.1 Chitinophagaceae bacterium
AAAACCACACCGGTAACAACTGTTAAAACAAATTCGCCCGGAGCCGATAAAACTTTAACTTACCTGACCGAGAAAGGAGTAATTACCTCGACAAAAAGCAACAACGACGACGGTCAGTATTATGCTCTGCACCCAACCGCGCCAATCGGAACAACTATTACAGTTAAGAATATGATGAACAGTAAAACCATTCAAGTGAAGGTGATTGGTAAGTTGCCGAACACTGCAGATAATCAGGGTGTGTTAATGAAAATCAGTAATTCCGCAGCCAAAGCTTTGAATGTGCTGGACGATAAGTTTTTATCTACTGCTAATTATATGGGATATAAATCGGAATAAAATATCAGACCACACATTCATTGATTTTTTGAAGCGATATAAATTTTTTCTTATCGCGAAAATAAATTCACGAATTGGATAATGAATATTTAGAAATTTTCATCTTCGTTCGTGATAATCAATTATAAATTATTTCAAGAGGTGAATGAATCTGTGACTCCGCGTCCGCCTTTGGAGGATGTGGCTTGTATTATTTTAAGTGGAAAATATTTTTTATTCTTTCACTTGCTTGTAACTTTTATGTTCGCATATTCGACTCACACAAAAAACCATTGATGCTGTTTAATACAAAGAGAATTTTTCTGCTTGTTGTTTTGATTTTATTTTCTGCAATGGTGCATGCAACTGTTATTTCCGGAACCATTACTGACGAAAAAGGCGAAGCACTTTCGTATGCCACAGTGTTAATTCAAGGCACTACGCAAGGTGCCACTGCCAATGGCGATGGAAAATATTCGCTCACAGTTGAAACAGGTCATTATTATAATCTCGTGTTTCAATATGTAGGATATAAGTCAGTACGAAAATCAATTGAAGCAGCTGATGAAACCATGAAATTAGATGTGCAGTTGCAAACACAACAAATGGAGTTGAAAGAAATTGTGGTGAACAGCGATGCAGAAGATCCGGCTTACAAAGTGATTCGCGCTGCCATTAAAAAAAGAAAATATTATCTCACGCAGGTTGATGCATTCAGTTGCAAAGTATATATCAAGGGCATTCAGAAATTAGACAGCATACCCAAACACATCATGGGTTTGAATGCCGAGAAATTAGGATTGGATTCATCAATGCTGGGTATTGTTTACCTGAGTGAATCGGAAAGCGAATACAATTTTCAGAAGCCCGATAAAGTGCGCGAGGTGATGTTCTCGTCAAAAGTGAGCGGCGATAACAAAGCATTCAGTTACAATCAGGCGAGTGATTTTGATTTTAACTTTTATAAAAATTTACTCGACATCGGTTCGCTCAGTGATCGTGGTTTTGTTTCTCCGATTTCTGAATCGGCCATGTTGTATTACAAGTATAAACTGGTTGGAACTTTTTACGATAACAATGAACTCATCAATAAAATATTGGTGACACCAAGAAGAAGAACCGATCCGGTTTTCAGCGGATACATTTATATTGTTGAAGAGAGCTGGCGCATTCACAGCACCGATTTGTTTTTAACCAAGGATGCGAACATTGATTTTGTTGACTCATTGGAACTGAAACAGATTTTTGCAGCGGTGAGCGATACGGTTTACATGCCCATCAATCAAACCATGCTGTTTCAGTTCAAAGCTTTTGGAATAAAAGGAAACGGATACTTCATTGGTTCATTCACAAGCTATAATCTGAAACCGGAGTTCCCGAAAAAATATTTCAGGGGAGAAACTTTAAAGGTGAATGACGATGCCAACAAAAAAGATTCGTCGTACTGGACCGTGAACCGACCCATACCATTAACGCAAGAAGAGATGAATGATTACCGGAAAAAAGACAGCATTGCATTGCGCGAAAATTCGAAAGAGTACCTGGATTCGGTTGATCATAAAAAAAACAAATTCACTTTCAGTGATTTAATTACAGGATATAATTATTACAAACGATATAACAAAACATCAACAGGCACCGGTTCTGTTTTACAATTCATTAATTACAATACTGTGCAAGGTTGGGCGCCTGATGTGTCGGTTTATAAAAGTAAAAGGTGGGACGATAACCGAACAATGGGAATTACCGCAAACGCACAATATGGTTTGAGCAATAAAAAATTCGGAGGCATTGTGCGGTTTAATTATTTCTACAAGCCAGTGAAACTGCGCCGTGTGTGGGTGGAAGGTGGCAACCATGTAAAACAATTCAATGAAAGCAATCCGATTAACGGATTAATAAATACCTGCTACACTCTATTGTATGAACAGAATTTCATGAAACTGTATAACAATACTTATGGCGGCATTACCTGGCAGGGCGAAATTAAAAATGGAATAAGGTTAACTGCAAAAGCAAATTACAATCATCGCGAGCCATTGGAGAATGCAAAGAAAATTACCACTTTTAATGACCGACCTGATAATAATTTCACTGTCAATTATCCGTTTGCCGATTCGTTGCAAACAAATTTTACTTCATACAATGCACTCATCACCACAATTGGTTTCAAAATAAATTTCAAGCAGCAATACTACACCCGGCCTTATGAAAAGGTTATAGTTGGAAGCAAGTATCCGACACTGCGTTTGTTTTATACCAAAGGATGGCAAGTGCTGAACAGTAAAGTAAATTTTGATCAGGTGGAAGCAGAGGTAACTGATAATTTAAAATTCGGATTGCTTGGTAAATCACAATACTTACTGCGCGCCGGCTATTTTATTAATAATAAATATGTGGGCGATGTGGAACAAAAACATTTTATGGGCAACCAAACCATACTTGCGTTGAGCGATCACCTGCATGGTTTTCAGTTGTTGCCTTATTATGATTTCAGTACCCGTGAGTATTATGCCGAGGGGCATTACGAACATCACTTCAATGGTTTCTTCCTGAATAAAATTCCATTGCTTCGAAAATTAAAACTGAAGGAAGTGGGCAGTGCGCACTATTTAATAACTCCTGAAATAAATTATGCAGAACTATCTGTTGGGTTAGAACACATACTAAAAGTTTTCAGAGTGGATTGGATAAACTCGTACAGCAACCAATTGAAATTAAAATCAGGATTTGTGATTGGAATAAATCTGGGTGATGCGATTCAGATTGAACTGTAAAAAATATTTTTTCAGATTATAAAAAAATAAATAATTGCGATGAACGGTTATTGATTTTTAAATTTCAATCCGGAAAATTTAATTCTGTAAAATTTCGATCCCTCTTCAATAAATTAAAGTACATAAAACACAGCGCGCTCTGCAAATCTTGCCGGCACATTTTGTAATGGCAATCGGAATTGAAAGAATCAATTAAGGTAAACCGGGTTAGAAAAAACAGATTCCATTTTATTGTGTCATTCAGATAGGTTTATGTTTCAAAACTGAACTCCAAATTCAACATGACCAAGCACTGTAAAATAGTTGTTTTTAATAAAATCGGTTTTCAGGCCGCACCCGATTGAATAGTTGTAATAAAAATGTTGCTTAGCGCCAATTGACCGTTGCATCCCCCAGTTTGCTGTTAAATAGTGTATGTCGCGGTTCAACTCGTTCACTTCAGTCCATGGAGCGCTTAACGGATATTCAAAAGTATTGTAGCGATAATAAATTGAAACATAATCGCCATAAAAATTTTCAGTTGGTTTGCTTTTATTGAACCTGCTTTTTAAATTATAATAATTGCGCAGCTCGATTGAGAAAAATGGATTAACAAGCGGCTGTGTTTCCTCTCCGGAATCGGCATTATCTAAAGTTAAAAAGGGCCATCCACTGCCTAACTCCTGGCGCAAGGTGAATCCGTGAAACAATCCTTTTTCAAAACCAAGACTTGGTATGCCTAGAAAATTTATATGTATAACAGCATGTTTGTAATCAGGCAATTTTGCTAAATCAGTTTGAGCCGCTGCAGTATTATAAAAAACAGCTGTAAACAAAATCATGCACCATTTAAATGTCGGCGAAATTATTTTCATAACGGGGAAGTTTATGCTTGTAAAAATTGATCAGCATCGCATGCTGTTTTATGATATTAATCATTCTTTCCGTTGCGATTATGCAATTGCCGTTTATTCGAATGGCAGCTAATCAGTAACCCGCAAATTCTATTGCAGGGTTGTATAGCAGACCATGCAGCATACCATCAAACAATGCTTTCGCGCTTCAATCATCTGCATGGCTTTCAGATGCTACACGATTATACTATCATCAGAAACTGCGAGGGCATGATGAGCATCACTTCAATTGTTTCGTTGGAATAAAATTTCATGGTTGCGAAAAGTGATAATGAGCAGGGGGGCTGCTAAACAGTATTTAATAACTCATGAAATAAATTATGCTTAATTAACTGTTGGGTTGGAACATAGACCAAAAGTTTACAGAGCGGTTTGAAAAAACTTTTACCGCAGGCAACTGAAATTAAAATCAGGATTTGTAATTGGAATTAATCCGGGCGATGCTATTCAGATTGAATTGTAAAATTCAAAAATTAGATGGAGTAAGAAATTTTTCAATTTCCGGAAAAACACAATGTCAATGACTTTACTTTTGAGGCAATGAAAAAAATAACATTCTGTTTTTTATTTCTCCTCTTTCTGAATTTATTTGTTCAACACACAGTTGCGCAAAATCTTTTCGGTAATGCCGACTTTGAAAATTATTCATCGTGCCCGACCACTCAAGGTCAGGTACCAAATTGCAGCGGATGGATTGAGATAGTGCAAAGTGCAGATTATATGAATTGTGCTTACACCTGCTGGACTTCGCAACAAACAATCGGCGCACAAAGCGGAACCGGCTACATGGGTTTTGCTACCTATGGTTCATCAAATGCATCAGAAGCATTGGGGCAGTTTTTAACTACTCCTTTAATTGCAGGAGCTGATTACACAATTACCTTCTGGGCAAAAAAAACTTCATCAGGATTTTACAGCAGTAATTGTTCAGGTGTATCATTCTGGGCTTATAACGGAAACCCGGCATCAAGCGGATCGCAGGTTGGTGTGTGCATGGGTTCAATGGGATCTGGTGCAACATTGTTGGTTACCAGTCCGCTTGTTTCAAACTTAGAGTGGTTGCCTTATTCAGTCACCTTTACATCACCGGGCAGTTTTGATTTTGTGGGCATGTGTGTTGAATGTTCAAATTGCCCTGAATATATTTTTGTCGATAATTTTAATTTCGTTCCGGACAGTAACAACTTCACTTTTACGAATGTTTGTTTCGGTGATTCCACACAGTTTCAGCTTCCTGTTATTGCCGGTTTAGATTCTCTGGATTGGAATTTCGGCGACCCATCAACAGGCGCTCAGAATTTTTCTGACTTGCAAAATCCAGCTCACTTGTTTTCAGCAGCCGGAATTTATACCGTGCAGGTTATTCAATATCATACTTCCGGATTAAATGATACGCTTACAAATACGGTAACAGTAGGAGCAACACCCACAGTGAATCTTGGCAACGATACCATCATTTGCAGTGGTCAGGCACTGCTGCTGGATGCAGCTAATGCCGGTCAGAATTATGTATGGAATACAGGTGCAAATACACAAACAGTATCAGCAGGCACCACCGGAATTTATTGGGTAACGGTTGGAACAGGCAACTGTGTAACCACTGATTCAATTTCTATTACAATTGGAATTGCCGGCAATTTAAATCTGGGCAACGATACCACACTTTGCAGCGGTCAATCACTTACATTGAATGCAGCCAATGCAGGCAGCACTTATTTGTGGTCAACAACTGAAACCACACAAACCATTACTGTTAGTACTTCGGGAAATTATTCGGTTACTGTAAGCAATGTTTGCGGAACACAAAACGATGATATAAATATTTCTACGGCAATGCCGCCTGTTTATGTTTTAGGAAACGATACAACTTATTGCAGCAACTTTAATTTGCAATTGAATGCGGGAAATACCGGTGCAACTTATTTGTGGTCGAATGCCAGCAATCTGCAAACACTGAATGTAAATGCAGCCGGAACATACTGGGTAATTATTTCAAATGGCTGCGGAACTTTAACTGATTCAATTATTTTTTCGCAATACACACCTCCTGTTGTTTCACTTGGAAGTGATACTTTGTATTGTGCGGCGTTTAACCTTTTACTCAATGCAACCAATGCAGGTTCAACCTATTTGTGGTCGAACGGAAGTGCAACATCGGGTATTAATGTAAGTGCCGCCGGAACATTTTGGGTTAATGTTTCGAATGCGTGTGGTACTGCATCAGATACTATTGCAATCACACAATCATCGCCTGCTGTTTCATTGCTTGGAAACGATACTTTGTATTGCAGTAATTTTTCTGCCGTACTGAATGGTGGAATTAATACTGATTCATATTTATGGAGTGATGGAAGCACTGATCAAACAATTAATATAAATCAACAAGGTACTTACTGGATTCAGTTAAATAACAATTGCGGCCTGGTTACCGATACCATTCACATTGTTCAAACTGCTGCACCACAGGTTAATCTTGGAAATGATTCGACCTTCTGCGGAAGCTTTTCAATCAGTTATGATGTATCGTGTGTGGCGTGTAATTATTTATGGTCGAATAATTCTACTTCAGCACAAACAACAATTAATACTCCGGGGTTAACGATAGTTGGCGTAAGTAATTTATGCGGCCAGGTGAGTGACACTGTTTTACTTTCGTTAAACCCGTTTCCGTATGTCATACTTCCGAACGATACTGAACTGTGCGCGCCTCAGGGATATTTTCTTTTAGCCTATAGCAATGCTTCAACATTTTTATGGTCGACCGGTGATACAACGGCATCCATTCAAATTCCAAAAGCCGGTAAGTTCTGGGTGGATGTTTCGAACCCATGTGGTACTGATATGGATTCAATAACAATTTATGAGTGCCCTGGAGAATACATTATTCCGAATGCTTTTTCTCCGAACAACGATGGACGAAATGATTACCTGTTTCCGATTCGGATTGGCAATGCAAGCCTGATTGGTTTCGAAATTTATAACAGATGGGGGCAGCAGGTTTTTGTTTCAACAACCGGTGATGAAAGTTGGGATGGAAACTATAACGAAACGCCATGCGCCATTGGAGTTTATATTTATGTTGTTCGCTACAAAGACAATGTAAGCGGAACTGTTTTTATGTTGAAAGGGAATGCTACTTTATTAAGGTAAATGTTCGTGTTGCTATTTAGTTTTTGTAATTCGTAAATACATTATCGTGCGTATGACACACCCCTAACCCCTCTTTTTAGAGGGGAATGCGTTGGAGGAATTATTTGTCGTTTGAGTTTTTGTAAATCGTAAATACATTATCGTGTGTGGGACACATCCCTAACCCCTCTTTGTAGAGGGGAATGAGTTGGAGGAATTATATTTCGTTTTAGTTTTTTGTCAGAATCATCTGCTTGGTATCAATGGCTTTTCCATCAATGAGTAAAGTATAAACATAAACTCCCGATGTAAGTGTGCTGCCTGTAACGGTTACCAGGCCGAATCCGGTTTGATTAATTGCAAATGATTTTAATTCCACTCCATCTAATGAATAAATTTTTATTGTTCCGCTCTTTGCTGAGGACGGCAGGTAATATCTTATAGTAGAGTTTTGTGAGAATGGATTCGGAACATTTTGTTCCAGTTTCGCAAAATCAGTTAATCCTGTTCCTGAGGTTGACCCGGTGTTTTGCTGATAATTGGAGCAACATTGTGAAAGCGATTGCTCAAACTGATTCATCCGCGTGTTCATTTCATCAATAGCAATTTGTTGTTGCGCAATTACAGCATCCTTATCCGCAATTTGTTGTTGTTGTTCTTTAATTGCTTCAGTCAGCACGGGTATCATTCCGATGTAATTTACACTCTTGTATTCCATCGGATTTGTTGCATCCATTGATTTATCGTAACCGGTTAAAACCAATTCAGGAAAAACTTTTTCCAGGTCCTGCGCTATGAAACCCATTTGTGTTCCCTGTGGTAAATTCATTTTAGCATACTCCGGTTTGAAAGTATATGTCTTAGCATTCAGCATTTCAATTTTGCTGAGTGCATCGGTCAAGGGCTGCACATTTTCTTTGAACTTTGAATCTGAAATATTAGTAAGGGTTCCGGTGTAATTTACATTTCCACTGAAGTAGCCTGCATAGCCGGTACTGCTTTGTCCCCATATTCCGTATGCCGA
>JAHEZG010000173.1 GCA_023251195.1 Chitinophagaceae bacterium
AAGCTCAACAGTTTGTTAGCTGAATTCGGATTGAATCACATTCGAAAAAGCCGCGGCGATTTATTAAGTGGTGGTGAAAGAAGAAGAACCGAAATTGCGCGCGCACTCGCCACCGACCCGAAATTTATTTTGCTCGACGAACCATTTGCCGGTATAGACCCCATTGCGGTGGAGGATATTCAACGAATCGTTGCGCGATTAAAATTCAAGAACATCGGTATTTTAATTACTGACCATAATGTGCAGGAAACTTTAAGCATTACTGACAGGGCCTATTTATTATTCGAAGGAAAAATATTAATGAGTGGAACCGCTGAAGAACTTGCCGCAAACGAGCAAGTGCGCCGTGTTTACCTCGGACAAAATTTTGAATTGAAAAGAAAAGTTATTGAGTTTTAATATTTACTCATTACTAAATGCAGCCCGCTAATCTTAACACAAAAACAATTACCATATTTATCCGCAACATGGTGAGTGATAGTTGTGTGAAAGTGATTAAATGGGAATTGGAGCGAAGTGGTTTTATTCAGGTAGAAGATATTGAATTAGGTCGCGCTGTTATTCATTACAATGAAGGAGTAGTGAATACCGATTTCATCAATGCAATTTTAAATCGAAATGGTTTTGCATTAATTGACGACAAGGAAAAAAAATTAGTGGAGCAGATTAAAGCTGCTGTGATTCAATTATTTTTTTTCGGAAACAATGTGAACTCACTCATTCGTAATTCCGATTACCTGAGTCAGAAATTAGGCGAGCCATATATTTTTCTCAGCAAAACATTTTCAAAACACACAAACAGCACTCTTGAAAAATATATTATTCAAATAAAAATTGAACGGGTGAAAGAACTCATCAGCTACGATGATATATCGCTTAGTGAAATTTCTTATACAATGGGTTACAGCAGTGTTGCCGCTTTGTCAACTCAATTTAAACAGGTTGCAGGAGTAAGTGTGCATGATTATAAAAAGCAAATTCATCCAACGCGATTGCCGTTGAACAAATTATAAGTTTCCGAATTTTATAACTAATTGTTTGAATTTTATAACAGCGGCTTTTTAAACCTTTGTGTTATTTGCTGTGTCAATAGTTTTCGTTCACACAAAAAATCTGACAATGAAAATAAAAAAGAATATAGCCCTGAGTGATACGGGCTTTGTGTTTAACCCCGCAAGCGGCGATTCGTTTTCGGTCAATCCAATTGGTTTGGAGATCATGAAATTGCTTCAGGAAAATAAAAGTCATGATGTAATTAAAAAACATTTGCTCGAAACATATTCAGTGGACAAGGACACCATTGAAAAAGATTTTTATGATTTCGCAAAAATGCTCGAACAATTCAAGGTGACAGAAACAGATGAAAAGAAAGAAAGTTAATGTAGCAGTTACCGGGCTTAATAATGTTGACAGTCCCGGCCCCGGAATTCCAGTTGTTCGCGGTTTGCTTGACAGCATGGAATATGATGTTCGGATTATTGGTTTGAGTTATGATGCTTTGGAACCTGGTATATACATGCACGAGTTGGTTGCGAAAACTTATCAGATTCCATTGCCTTCTGCAGGGCAAAACAGTTTGATGGAGCGCTTGCGATACATTAATTCCATTGAAAAAATAGATGTGATCATTCCGAACTTCGATGCCGAGTTATTTAACTTTATTAAACTGGCTGATACTTTAGAAAATGAATTAGGCATCCGCTCCTTCCTTCCAACATTGGAACAATTTGAAGAGCGACAGAAATACAATCTTCCTGAATTCGGGAAAAAATATGACATCCGTATTCCGAAAAGCAAAACCATATACAGTGTTGCTGAAATAAAAAATTTAAATCAGGAGTTCACTTATCCATTGGTTGTGAAAGGAAAATTTTATGATGCATCAGTTGCATACAATGCTGACCAGGCCACTTCCTATTTCCATAAAATTTCATCAAAGTGGGGATTACCAATCATTATTCAGGAATTCACTTATGGTACTGAAGTGAATGTAACAGCAGTTGGTGATGGTAAAGGGAACACGATTGGCGCTGTGCCGATGCGCAAACAATTTATTACTGATAAAGGAAAAGCCTGGGCAGGCATCACTCTGGAAGATGGAGACCTGATGGACTTAACGCGTAAGCTGATGAAGAACAGCAAGTGGAAAGGACCTTGCGAGTTGGAAATGATTCGCACCAACGAAGGAGAAATTTATCTGATAGAAATTAATCCTCGATTTCCTGCATGGGTTTATCTCGCAGTTGGTGCAGGACAAAATCATCCCGAAGCATTATTGAAATTAGCAATGGGAGAAAAAGTAAAACCATTTACAAAGTACGAAACCGGAAAAATGTTTATCCGATACAGCTACGATATGATTTGCGACTTAAAAGAATTTGAAACCATTTCAACTTTAGGAGAACTCTAAAAAAATATTTTAATGAAGAAACTACAATATGAAAGACCGCTGATTCAACGATTGAACACGGGGTTGATGAACAAGTTCGGAATGAAAACCGAGTACACACCACACACACACATTGATGAAGTGAGCGTGAAGAGTTTGATAAAAGAATTTGGTTCGCCATTGTTTGTAATCAGTGAAAGAACAATTCGCAATACTTACAAAGAAGCAAATCGCGCATTCAAAACCCGTTATCCGAAAGTGCAGTTTGCATGGAGTTATAAAACAAATTACATCAATGCGGTATGTAATGTTTTTCATCAGGAAGGTTCATGGGCCGAAGTGGTTTCCGGTTTTGAATATCACAAAGCATTGAACAACGGTGTGCCAGGAAGCAAAATAATTTTTAACGGCCCCGATAAATCAGAAGATGATTTGCGAGCTGCAATAAATAATGAATCTCCCATTCACATTGATCATCTGGATGAACTGTACCACCTGAATGAATTGGCGGTTGAAATGAACAAGCGACCGAAAGTTGCGATTCGTGTGAATATGGATACAGGAGTTTACCCGATGTGGGATCGCTTCGGATTTAATTATGAAAATGGTCAGGCATGGGATGCCATCAATAAAATTATTCTCGCTGATAAACTGGATTTGGTTGGATTGCATTCGCACATCGGAACCTTCATGTTGTCACCAAGTGCGTATGGAGTTGCTGCATCGAAGTTGAGTGACTTAGCATTGGGCATTAAGAAAAAATACAAGAAAAATATTTTGTACCTCGATATGGGTGGAGGCTTCGCTTCAAAGAATACATTAAAAGGTTCTTTCCTGCAAGGTGTTGATACCAATCCGAATTTCGATCAGTTTGCTGAATCAATTTCAACTGCCATTCTCAATGCAGGATTTGGAACTGATGAATTGCCGTTGTTGGTTTTGGAAACCGGTCGCGCGTTGATTGATGATGCAGGATATTTATTAGGGAGTGTGATTTCAAACAAGCGATTGAGTGATGGAAGGCGCGCAACCATTTTAGATTTCGGTGTGAATGTGATGTTCACTTCATTCTGGTACGACCACAAAATTTCTCCAGCACAGGATTTCGGAAATTATACTGAGGACTCAGTTTTGTATGGTCCACTGTGCATGAACATTGATGTGATTCGCGAACACATTACATTGCCGCCGTTAAAAAGAAACGACCATGTGGTGGTGCATACTGTTGGTGCTTACAACATGACTCAATGGATGCAGTTCATCGCATTGCGACCGGCGGTAGTAATGATTGATTTAAAAAACAAAGTTCATTTAATTCGCAAGCGCGAAAACCTTGAATACCTTGAAGCATGCGAAGTGAAACCCGATTATCTGAAATCGTTTAAGTTGTAAATGGATATAACACTGAAAAAAAATATCCGCTTCTGGTCTGATAGCTTTATCCATAGCTATTCGCAGATGTTTTTTTCTGATAACCGGATTTTTGCTTACCTCATTCTTGTTGCGTCGTTTGCAAATGTTCATTCAGGCATTGCAGGATTCATTGCAGTTGTTATCAGTATTTTCTTTTCACATTGGTTGGGATTAAACCTTGCGAACATTCATTCGGGTTTTTATAGTTTCAATAGTTTAATGGTTGGCTTAGTGATGGGATTATTTTTTCAATTCTCCTTCATATTTTTTTTATTGCTTTTTATTTTTTCCATCACTTCAGTATTAATCACCAATGCGGTCGGAATATTTTTTGCGAAATATGAATTGCCTGTACTTGGAATTCCATTCATCTTAACTGTGTGGTTGTTGTTGCTGGCAGTAAGAGGTTTAAGTGAAATTCAATTGAGCGAACGATGGTTGTTTGTTTACAACGATTTATTTTCCATTGGCGGAATTCAAATGGTGAAAGCTTACGAGTGGATGCAGGAAATCCGATTGCCCGGTATAATTGATATTTATTTCAAATCGTTGGGCGCCATTTATTTTCAGTACAATGTGATTGCAGGAATATTGATTGCAATTGGATTATTGATTTATTCGCGCATTGCATTTTCACTTTCCATCATCGGATTCATCAGCGGGTACTATGCATTTTATTTTCTGCATGGAAATGTTGAACAGCTTTCATACACCTACATCGGATTCAATTACATTCTCGCCGCCATTTCCATTGGAGGATTTTATTTAATCCCTTCCACAAAATCTTATGTCCTCGCCATTTTACTCACCGCAGTCATTGCCGTGATTCAAACCGGAATGGGATACTTATTGGGATTATTGCAATTGCCGATGTACTCATTTCCTTCCACCATAATTATTCTGCTCACACTGCTCACATTGAAATACCGATTCGAATCAAAGGGATTGAAGTTGGTTCCTGTGCAATTATTTTCTCCTGAAAAAAATCTGTATCGCTATCTGTATCAAAGCGAACGATACAAAAACAATACATATATACAAGTTGCTTTACCGTTTTATGGAGAGTGGTATGTATCACAAGGCAGCGATGGAAAAATTACACATCGCGATGACTGGAAGTATGCATTGGATTTTGTGGTAGTGGATGAAATGAAAAAAACTTTTCGCTTGCCCGGAGAAAAATTATCAGATTTCTTTTGTTACAACATTCCGGTGAATGCACCGGCGGCGGGATATGTAACTCACATCATTGATGACATTGAAGACAATAATATCGGTGATGTAAACCTTCAACAGAATTGGGGCAATACCATTATCATTCGACATGCGGAAGGTTTGTATTCCAAACTCAGTCACATGAAGCAGGGAAGTTTTAAAGTGAAGGTTGGCGATTATGTAAATGCAGGCGACATCATTGCCGCTTGCGGAAACAGTGGTCGCTCACCTGAACCGCACATACATTTTCAATTGCAATCAACTCCATTTGTTGGTTCAAAAACTTTACAGTATCCCATCAGTTACTATGTTGTACGCAAAGATGGGTTCGATTATGAATTTCATTCGTTTGATTATCCGAGAGAGCAATCTGATGTTTCAAATATTCAACGGACACAAATTTTATTGAGTGCATTCAATTTTGAACCAGGACAAAATTTAAAATTCGAAGTCATATCAAAGGATGGAACTAAGGAGAAAAAAGAAATTATTTCATGGGAAGTGAAAGTGGATTCCTACAATTATAAATACTTGCATTGTGCTCAAACAAATTCATCAGCCTACTTCATCAACAACTTTACAGTATTTTATTTCACTGAATTTTATGGCGATAAAAAATCATTGCTCTATCAATTCTTTATTTCATCTCATAAGATTTTGCTGGGTTATTATCATCAGATGAATATTAAAGATGAGTTACCATTGAACAGTTTGTTTTCGGGTATGGCTTTGTACCTCCAGGATTTAGCTGCACCGTTTATTCGTTTTGTTAAAGCGGATTATAATGCGGTGTTCAGCGTGATTGACGATTTTAATTTTCCGAAATTCATTAAAATAGAAACCAAGGCAACAATTGGTTTCAGCAATAAAAACCTGAAAGTGATTAATGCAGAAATTGTAATTAGCAATGGAAGCATTCAATACTTCACCATCGAAAACGGAAGCACGAAGATTCTGGCAACATGTTTAAACGATTAATATTTTTTGCTTTTATTTTTATTAGTGTGAATGTTTTTGCACAAAAGTCATTTCATCAATATGATTCAATCACACTTGTTCAGTTGGAGAATCAGGATTGGAAAAAATTAATTGCAACAGGAAAGGAAGCTGTGAAAGAGAAAAAAGATTTTTATTATTTGTATTACAGAATGGGGGCTGCTTTTTATAATCTGGAAAAATTCCGCAAAGCAGAATTCTATTTTGAAAAGGCCTTTCAATTCAATCATTATGATGATGGATTAAAAGAATCGCTTTACAGAACTATGAAGTTGAATGAATTTTACGATGAAGCCTATCGGTTCTCCAAAACCTTTTCTGATTCATTGAAAATAAAAACAGCGACTGATAAATTAACCTTCGTCAATCAGTTGGATGCATCATTTGCAATGAACAAACCAGACAGCGCAAGCTATTCTCAGGAAGGAATTCAAAACTATCCATTGTTTTCAAAATACTTTTTCGGTGTTGGCCTAAATCATCGTGTTGGGCGTGGCATTTCTTTGTTTCATCATTATTCAGGTACATCATTAAATACAACATTGTATAAATTTTATCAGAGCCATTATTTTCTCGAAGCGAATATTCCGTTGATTAATCATTATACTGTTCAACCTTCATTCGGATTTATTTCACAGAAAACAACTTTCACCAATTCACAAGTTACACCGGTCAGTAATTCATATTATGTGTTATCGCTTAATCTGAAAAAATCAATTCCTCTTTTTGACTTTACTGTTTCAGGTTCTGTTTCTGATTTTTATAGTTTGAATCAATTTCAGTTTGACGGAGGAATTAAATTTTATCCATTGAGCAATATTAAAATTTCAATCGGTGCAGAGTACCTGGGATTGAGTCAGCAAAATTCAAATTACCAAAGTGGATTTACTCTTTCAACTTCGTATAAACCATTTTCATTTTTGCGATTCAATGCTTCTTATTTCAAAGGGGATTCTTTATATAATCAGAATACTGAAAACGGATTTGTCTTAAACAATAATTCCGCACTTTTAAAAAGCAGGTGGATTGCCGGTTGTTCTGTTTTTCTTCCTCATAAAATCAACTTGGATTTTATGTATGGAATAGATTCAAAGGTTTATTTCGGCTATGATCTATACACCAGTGCATACTTGGGTGCTATAAATTATCACTACAATTATTTTTCAACTTCTTTCAAAATCAATTTCTAAATTTTATAAATCATGAAAAAATTAATTTTCGTTTTGCTTCTTGTTTTAATAATAGGCAACAGTTCAATTTTGAAAGCGCAAACATTGCAGGATGCTTTCACAAAAAGTTACACACTGGAATATTCTGGAAAATATTCTGAAGCCATTTCGATATTAAAAGGATTTTACGACGAAAAAAGTTACGAGCAAAATCTGCGTCTGGGATACCTTAGTTATGAAGCACAGCAATACACAGAGTCAGAAAATTATTATGCGAAAGCAATTGCCATTATGCCTTATTCTATTGAGGCAAAACTTGGTATTGTGCTTCCGTTGAGTGCTAAGGGAAACATGAACAGGATGGTTGAGGTATATAACGACATTTTAAAAATTGACCCGCAGAATTCAAAAGTGAATTACCGCATGGGATATATTTCATACATCAATAAAGATTATAAAACTGCATATAATTATTTTGAAAAAGTGGTGAACCTTTATCCGTTCGATTACGATGGACTCATAATGTTTGCGTGGTGCAATCTTCAACTTTCAAAAACTGCCGAGGCAAAAGTTTTATTTAATAAAGTTTTATTGCTCTCGCCAAGCGATGCGTCTGCATTGGAAGGATTAGGTAAAATCAAGTAACTCAGTTGTTTGACGAGTTTGATTTTTTGTACTAAAATTCTTATGACATACTATTTATTGGTTTGTATTTCTATATTGGCAAACCAAACGAAACCAACTTGTACTACCTCAGTCCCATAGTCACCTGGTTTATTCGACAGCGGTTCGATAATGTTCATTATTTTATGGAGCATCCGTATGAATCGCAAGAACTGGTTTTTCAAAATCTGGTTGCTGAAGCAGCAGGAACTGAGTGGGGAAAAAATTATAAGTACGACAGCATAAAAAATTTTGATGATTTCAGAAATCGTATTCCGGTTCA